>RFPF01000322.1 GCA_009926295.1 Planctomycetia bacterium | reverse complement strand
GTGCTGCCGGCGGCCGTGGCCGTGAGCGTGACGGCGTTAGGGAAGAAGGTCGACGTGATCCGGCCATCGGCCGACGTGCCGCCGAGCGACGCGAGCGTGGCCGAGTTGCCGACGAGGTCGAGCGTGCCGGCGTTCACGGTCACGGGCGTGGTGGCGGACAACGCCGAGGCGTTGCTGAGCCGGAGGGTGCCGGAGTTGACCGTCGTCGTGCCGGTGTAGGTGTTGGTGGCGGTGAGCGTGAGGGTGCCGGGGCCGGCCTTCGTCAGGCCGCCCGTGCCGGAGATCGTGGAACTGATCACGGTGGTGAAGCCGTTGGTGTCGATCGTCCCGCCGCCGCCGGCTCCGAGGACCATGCGGAGGAGGTTGCCGCTGCCCGAAGCGATGGGGGTGGTCAGGGCCGCGATGTCCTGCGAGAGCCGCAGGACGCCGCCCGACGCGAGCGTGATGGTGGCGTTGCCGTTGGTCGAGGACAGCAACTGCTCGAAGCCCATGCCCGTGACGAACGTCCCGCCGGTGATCGTCACGGAGCCGCTTCCGGAACTGTTGTTGCTCCCGTTCAACTTGATCGTGTCGGTGCCCGAGTAGGTGAAGAGGCCGCCCGCGTTGACGTTGAGGTTGCCGCTCCCGCCGCCCTGCGGGGTGATCTGCATCGAGCCCGACTGGAGCCACACGCCGCCGGAGTTGATGTTGAGGTTGGCGTTGCGGGCGACCGCCAGACCGCCGTAGTTGGTCGATGTGCCGAGCACCGTGAGGTTGTGGTTGTTGGATCCGCTCGAAACGAGAGGCCCGACGGAAATCAGCTTGTTCGACGCGGTGACCACCGTCGAGCCGACATCGAAGAGAACGTTCTTGTCGACCGACAGGTTGTTGTAGCCCAGCATCCAGCCGCCCGTTGCCGCCGACTGGTTGCCCTGCACCACGAGCGATCCCGAAAGCACCGTGGAGCCGCCCGTGTAGGAGTTCGCACCGCTGAGCGTCACCACGCTCGTGGCGACCGTCGACGACAGGACGACGGCTCCCGTTCCGGAGATCACGCCGGGCATCGACACCGCATCGGAGCGGTTGAACACGAGGACCCCGTTGTTGGTCACCGACGAGCCCGAAATCCAGCCGGTCGAGCCGCCCGCGCCGAGCTGGAGCGTGCCCCCGGCGATCGTCGTGGCGCCGGCGTAGGTCTGCGAGCCGGTGAGCACGAGGGTGCCCGTGCCGGTCTTCGTGAGGCTGCCGAGGCCGGAGAGGACGCCGCCG
Organism: Planctomycetia bacterium; assembly: GCA_009926295.1. Taxonomy (GTDB): domain Bacteria; phylum Planctomycetota; class Planctomycetia; order Pirellulales; family UBA1268; genus RGVT01. The sequence continues at coordinate 1,682 of RFPF01000322.1, read as the reverse complement.
TAGGTGCTCGAGGCGTTGCCTCCGCCGACGGTGAGGTCGACGGCCGAGCCGGAGTCGGTGAGGGCGATGTTGCCGGAGCCGTTCAGGCCACCGAAGGCCAGCGACGTGAATCCTCCGTAGGTGAGCGACCCGATTCCCGCGGTGTCGAAGACGCTGTTCTGCAGCGAGGAGCCGCTCCCCAGCACGAGCGACCCACCGGTAATCGAGGTAGTGCCGGTGAATGTGTTGGCCTGCGAGAGCGTGAGCGTGCCCGCGCCCGCCTTGACGAGGCCCCCGGTGTTGGAGCCGCCCAGCGCCGACGCGAACGTCACATTTTGTCCGTTGGTATCGATCGCCACCGCAGATCCGCTGCCCGCGATCCTGGCCGAGTAGTCGACGGAGTTGCTCGGGCCATACTGAAGCGTGCCGCCGCCGAAGCTGATCGTGCTGGAGTTGGCGAGGGCGTTGGCGTTGGCGAGAGCGACCACGCCGGCGTTGACCGCGGTGACGCCGGTGAACCCGTTGGAGCCGGAGAGCGTCGTGGTGCCGGCGTTCGCGATTGTGAGGCTGCCGATGGATCCGCCGAGGCCGTTGTTGATCGGGCCGCCGAACGTGGTGGCGCCGGTGCCACCCACCACGAGCCCCCGGACGGCGGTCGTGCCGCTTTCGCCGAGGTAGGTCGTGCCGCTGAAGCTGAGCGATTTACCCCCGCCAATGCCGTTGAAGATGGTGCGCGTGGTCGCGCCACTCACGACGAAGTCACTGCCGAACCCGAGGCTGTTGGCGCCCGCGAAGGAGGTCGTGCCCGTGATGAGGAACGCGTTGGGCAGGACGAGGTCGGCGCTCGCCTGGATCGTGGGCGAGTTTCCAACGCTCGTGAATGTGCCGGTGCCGAGCGCGTTGGCGTGACCGACCACGAGCGTGCCACCGTTGAGTCTGAAGCCGCCCTGGAAGACGGGGTCGGCGGACCCCGAGACGATCATGGTGCCTGCCCCGTCCTTGGTGAGTGAGAACGTGGTCGCTCCGGTGCCGCTGATGACGTTCAGCCCGAACGTGCCCCCGACGACCGTGAGGGTGCGGGCGGATCCGCCGAACACGAACGTGCCCGAGTGGATGAGCGTGCTGTTCCCGGTGCCCTGAAATGTGCCGCTCGCGCTGAGGTTGCGAATCGGGTTGGAGAAGGTGACGCTCGTGCCGCTGGTGTTGTCGAGGGTGACATTGCCGCTTGACCACGTCATCGTGCCGGTGCCGAGGGCATTGTTGTTGTTGATCGCCATCGAGCCGGAAGAGAACGTCACGCCGCCCGTGAAGGAGTTCGACGCCGAGAGCACGACCCGCGTCGTCCCGGTGACCTGAAGCGTGCCCGAGGTCGCCGCGCCGTTGGTGATCGGACCGCTGAAAACCGTGTTGCCGGAACCGCTGATCGAGAGCGTGCGGATGGTGGAGTCGGCGCTGAGCTGCGTCGTGCCCGCGATGGTGAGCGACTTGCCGGCCACGATGTTGTTGGTGAGGGTGCGACTGCCGCCCGCCTGCGTCAGGCCGCCCCAGGCCATGCTGCTGTTGCCGCTGACGACCGTGGCGCTCGCTCCGTTGTCGAGCCGCAGCGTGTTGGGGATCGCGGCCAGGTCGGTGGAGGCCTGGATCGTCGTCGGCACGTAGACGATCGCCGTGCCGGTGGAGCCCAGAGCGAAGTTGTTGCCCAG
>RFPF01000321.1 GCA_009926295.1 Planctomycetia bacterium | reverse complement strand
CTGCGGATCGTGCCGCCGGGGAGCTCGAGATTCTCGCGGCGGATGATGTCGGCGACCGCCTTGAGCGACAGGCCATACTTCCGGAGCGTCTCCTCCGAGATTTCGACGGCGATCTCGTAGTCCTTGCCGCCGGAGATGTTGACCGCCGACACGGCCGGCAGGGCGAGGAGGTCGTCGCGGACCCGCTCGGTGACGTCGCGCAGTTCGAGTTCCGACTTCTCGCCGCCGTCGGCCGTGGGCGGCGAAAGCACGCCCACCTTGATCGCCGGCGTGCGGAGCGTCACCTGCTCGACCTTCGGGTCCTCCGCCAGCTCCGGGAAGCTCGGGATCCGCTCGACCTCGGAGCGGATCTCGCCGACCACCCGCTGCGGGTCGGCGACGTTGTCGTTCATCTCGAAAACGCAGTAGCCGCTTCCCTCTCGGGCGACGCTCGTGATCTTCTTGATCCCGACGACGCTCCGGCAGGCCTCCTCGATCTTCTGGCAGATCCCCTCCTCCACCTCCTCGGGCGTTGCCCCCGGATACGGGACGGTCACGAGGGCCATCTCGAGATCGAACTCGGGAAACACCTCGCGCCGCATCGACGAGAAGCTCAGCCAGCCGATGACCATGATTGCCACGAGCAGGACGTTCATGGCTGGCGTATTGCGGACGGTCCAGGCGATGATCGACTTCATGGGGTCGCCTCCGCCAGCTCCATGCCGTCGCGCGGGTTGGCCAACTGGCTGACGACGACGCGGTCGGTCGGGAGCAGGCCGCTCTCCTCCCGGTCGAAGACGACGCGGCCGGCGGCGAGGTGGAACGGCCGCGGGTGGAGCACGTGCAGCCGCCCCTCCCGCATCACGAACACGTCTCCGGATGGCCGCACGGCCTCCTCCGGCACAGACACGAGCGGCCTCGGCACGTCCACCTGCAGCAGCACCTCGACGAACATCCCCCGCAAGAGCGTCCGCGGAGCATCGGCGGGCAACTTCGCGAGCGGTGCGCCATAGCGGTCGAGCGCCTGAACGCGGGCCGGCTCGGGCACCCGCACGCGGCAGGGAAGCGTGCGGGTCTTCTCGTCGAGCCCCCGCCCTTCGTATCGCGAGAGCACCCCTTCCCACTCGTAGCGGCGATCATCGATCGTAAACACGACCTTGGCCGGCGATTCCGGCACGTCCTGGCCCGCGCCGGCCTGCACGCCCGCCTTGCGGCCGCCCCACACCTGGGCCACCTCGTCCATGCGGAGATTGGTCTTCACCTCGGCGGAACTCGTGTCTTCGATCACGACCACGGGCGTGCCCTTGGCCACGAACGAATCCTGCTCGACTTTGTCCTCGACCACCCGGCCGTCGGCCGGCGAGACGATTCGCGTGCGCGACAGGTCGAGCTTCGCCTTCTCGAGCATCGTCGAGGCGAGCGAATCCGCCTCCATGAGCCGATTGCGGCGCTTCGCGAGCACCCGCTTCTGTCCCTCCTGGACGGTGAGCACGTTGGTGGCCGTCAGTTCGTCACGCACGGCCCGATCATGCTCCGACTCGGTCACGATCTTGCCGGCTTTGAGCGTGTCGAGGCGGGCCACCTCGCGCTTCGCGAGTTCTACCTGGCGGCGAGCCAGATCGATCGCCGTCGCGTTCTGCTCGATCTCCTCGTCGATTTCCGCGATCATGAGTTTGGCCTGCGCGGCCTCCCGCTCGAGCCGCTCGACGTCGAGCTCGTAGTCGCGGGGGTCGATCTCGAAGAGGACGTCTCCCTTTCTGACCAGCTGGCCCTCGTTGCACGCGTCGGTCTTCCGCAGCACGCGTCCCGAAACCTCGGCCGCGAGCGTGACCTCGCGGAGCGGCACCACGATGCCGTCCGCTTCGATCTCGATCCTGCCATCGTCGGCCTCGACGGCCGCGGTCTGCACCGGCACCGCCACCGGCTCATCAACCGTCTTGCGGGGCGGCGGCTTCGGGCCGCCGAGGGCAATGAATCCCCAGACCGCAGCGCCGAGAATCACGAGCGGCAGCAAGTAGCGCGCGACCGCCTTGAGAATGCTCATGGCCGTGTTTCCTCTGAGGAAAGCGGAGGAACAAGGCCGAGAGCAGAGAGGGCGTAGCGGGTCACGTGATCCGCAAGGGGCCCCGGCGTATGCAACGATTCGAGTTCCGATCGCGGCACGAGCATGCCCACGACGTCGCCGGCGGCCCGATAGAGAAAGCACTGGCCGATGATGCTCAGCGCGATCCGCCTCAGCTCCGGCTGCGACAGGCTTCCTTCGCACAGCTCGTCGAGAATCGAGACGAGCAGCGCGAAGTGGGGACGGATGTAGTCCTCCACGAGTTCGCGGCAGGCGTCGGTCGGATGGAGCACCTCGCGCATCATCAGCCGCACCTGCCACGGCGGCTGGCCGAGCCCGAGCATCCGCTCGAGCATGTTGGCGACGAAGTCGTGGAGCCGCTCCGCCGCCGGTTTGCCCTCCGGCCACTCCGGCAGCGGCACCTGCTTCACGCGGGCCTCGTGGGCGTGCTTCACGCTTTCGATGTAGAGCCGCCGCTTGTCGCCGAAGTAGTAGTTGACCGCCGCGACGTTGGCGCCGGCCTTCAGGCAGATGTCGCGCACGGTCGCCGCCTCGTAGCCGTGCTCGGCGAACTCCTGGCCGGCGGCGAGCAACAGCCGATCGCGGGGATCGTCTGTGGCCGCCGCTGCGGAGGTGGCGGGGGTGCCGACCTGAATCGTGGCCATCGGGGGCAAATGTCTCTGGAAACCTGTTTCAAACGGCTGTTTCAATCAACTGTATATGGGGAAAACCGCAGGAACAAGGCCGGAATAACCGGGGGGCACAATCGCCCCCTCCCGGCCTACGCCCCGGGGGACATGACCGCCTCGGCGCAGCGTCGGCCGCTGGCCAGGGCCCCGTTGATCGAGCCGCTCGTGCAGTGGTCGCCGCAGATGAAGAGGCCGTCAGCCAGCCGTGGCGCCGGTGGCCGCAGGCG
>RFPF01000033.1 GCA_009926295.1 Planctomycetia bacterium | reverse complement strand
CTCGGGATCCCGGCGGTGGCGCTGTTTCCGGTCGTGGAGGCGGCCCGCAAGACAGACGACGGCCGCCATGCGCTCGATGCCGACAATCTTCTCTGCCGCACCGTGCGGGCGATCCGGCGCGAGACCGGTGACGCGGTGGGCATCATCTGCGACGTGGCCCTCGACCCCTACACGACGCACGGCCACGACGGACTTCTGCACGACGGGAAAATCCTCAACGACGCGACGGTCGAGGTGCTCGTGCGGCAGGCGGTCGTGCTCGCCGGGGCCGGCTGCCACGTCGTGGCGCCGAGCGACATGATGGATGGCCGCGTGGGGGCGATCCGCACCGCGCTCGACGCGGCTGGCCGCGAAGATGTGTGCATCCTCTCGTATGCGGCCAAGTACGCCTCCGCGTTCTACGGCCCGTTCCGCGATGCGCTCGGCAGCCACGCGGCCCTCGCCACCGCCGCCCGGCTCGGCGTCGCCGACAAGAAGACCTACCAGATGGATCCGGCGAACACGGACGAGGCGCTTCGCGAGGTGGCCCTCGACCTCGCCGAGGGGGCCGACATGGTGATGGTGAAGCCCGCCGGCGCCGCGCTCGACGTGATCCACCGCGTGAAGCAGGCCTTCGGCGTGCCGACGTTCGCCTACCAGGTGAGCGGGGAGTATGCGATGATCCGGGCTGCCGCCGCCAATGGCTGGCTCGACGGCCCCAAGGCGGCGATCGAGAGCCTGCTGGTCATCAAGCGGGCGGGCGCCGATTGCATCCTCACCTACTTCGCGCCCGACATCGCCCGGGCGCTCACGGGCTCCTCGGCCTGAATGCCACGAGTCGGTCGGGCCTCGTTTCCAGCCGCGGGGCGGTGGGAATGCCGGTGTGGACGAGGTCGATGCAGTAGGGGATCGCCGGGAACACGGCTTCGAGGCACTCGCGGATGCTTTTCGGCCGCCCGGGGAGGTTCACGACGAGGGCGGTGCCGCAGATGCCGGCTGTCTGCCTCGAGAGGATCGCCGTGGGAACGTGCGCGAGCGACACCTGCCGCATCCGTTCTCCGAAACCCGGGAGCAGTTTCGTGCAGACCCGCTCGGTGGCCTCCGGGGTGACGTCGCGTGGGGCGGGGCCGGTGCCACCGGTCGTCACGACGAGGCAGCAGCCCTCGGCGGCGAACTCGTGAATCGCCGCGGCGATCGCCTCGACGTCGTCGGGGACGATGCGTTCGTGCGGCTGCCACGGACTCGCGAGCACCTCGGCAAGGTAGGCCCGGATCGCCGGTCCGCCCTCGTCGGCGTACTCGCCGCGGCTCGCGCGGTCGGAGACGGTGAGGATGCCGATCCGGGCCGGGGCCGTCATATCACGCCGCGCGACTCGAGGAGGTGCACGAGCGCGTCGACGCACTTCGCGACCGGCCACTCGTGCGTCGGCAGCACGAGATCGGGCGCGACGGGCGGCTCGTAGGGGGCCGAGACGCCCGGAAAGTTGGCGAGGTCGCCCCGGTCGGCGAGCCGATAGTGGCCGTCGGTGTCGCGCTCGCGGCAGACCTCGATCGGGGCCGCGAGGTGCACGACGAGGAAGCGTTCGGAGCCGACCCGCTCGGCCGCCTTCCGACGCACCGCCTCGTCAGGCGCGACGAACGCCCCGATGCAGATCAGGCCGGCGTCGTTGAAGAGCCGGGCGACCTCGACGCTCCGCCGCAGGTTCTCGCTTCGTTCTCCCGCGGTGAAGCCAAGGTCCTTGCTGATTCCCAGCCGCATGTTCTGCCCGTCGAGCACGGCGACGGCGCGGCCCAGATCGAAGAGCCGCCGTTCGAGGGCCCGGGCGAGCGTCGATTTTCCGGAGCCGGTGAGCCCCGTGAGCAGGAGCGTGGCGGGCTTCTGGCCGAAGCGGGCCTCGCGCTCCTCCGGCGTGACGGAACTGGCCTGCCCGTGGAGGTGGGCCTCGGCGGCGTCGCCCCAATGGTCGCCCGCAGCGTCCTCCGGCTCCCGGTCGAGGATCATGCCCGCGCCGACCGTCGCGTTCGTGACGCGATCGATCACGATGAACGCGCCGGTCGCCCGATTGCGGCGGTAGGCATCGAAGGCGATGGGGCTGGTGAGCGTGACCGCACACCGGCCGATTTCGTTGAGCGCGAGCGTCGGGGCGGGCTGCCGGTGGAGCGTATTGATGTCCACGCGGTATCGCAGGCTGCTCACGGCGCCCGTCGTCACCTTGCTCGTCTGCTTGAAGAGATACTGCCTGCCGGGAACGAGCGGCTCCTCACTCATCCAGACGACCATCGCCTCGAACTTGTGGTCCACCTTCGGCACGTTGCCCGGCCGCACGAGCATGTCGCCGCGGCTGGAGTCGATCTCATCCTCGAGCGTGAGCGTCACCGACTGGGGCGCGAACGCCTCCTCGAGCTCGCCGTCGAACGTCACGATCGACCGCACGCGGCTCCGCTTCCGCGACGGCAGCGACACGACCTCGTCGCCGCGGCGGACGATGCCCGAGGCGATCGTGCCGGAGAAGCCCCGGAAGTCGAGGTTCGGCCGGAGCACGAGCTGCACCGGGAAGCGGAAGTCCTCCAAATTCCGGTCGGAGCCGATGTAGACCGTCTCCAGGAGCGGCATGAGCGGCGAGCCCGTGTACCACGGCATGTTCGCGCTCGGGTTCACGACGTTGTCGCCCTTGAGGGCCGAGATCGGCATGAAGTGCACGTCGGGCAGCTCGAGCCGGCCGGCGAAGTCGACGTAGTCGGCCCTGATCCTCTCGAACACGGACTGGTCGTAGCCCACGATGTCCATCTTGTTGATCGCCACCACGATGTGGCGGATGCCGAGCAGCGACACGAGAAAGGAATGTCGCTTCGTCTGCGGCAGCACGCCGTGGCGGGCGTCCACGAGGATGATGGCGAGGTCGGCCGTCGAGGCGCCCGTGGCCATGTTCCGCGTGTACTGCTCGTGGCCGGGCGTATCGGCGATGATGAATTTTCGCTTGTCGGTGGAGAAATACCGGTAGGCGACGTCGATCGTGATCCCCTGCTGCCGCTCGTCCTCGAGGCCGTCGGTGAAGAGCGCGAGATCGACCTCCTCCCCCGTGGTGCCGTAGCGGCCGGTGTCCTTCTTGATGGCGGCGAGCTGGTCCTCGTAGATCATCTTCGACTCGTAGAAGAGCCGGCCGATGAGCGTGCTCTTGCCATCGTCCACGCTGCCGCAGGTGATGAAGCGGAGCAGCTCCTTGCGCTCGTGCTGCGCGAGGTAGGCGTCGATGTCGGTGGCGATGAGGGATGACTGGTGTGACATGCGTGCTGTGATCGAAATGGCCGCAAGGGCCGTTCAGCGGCCGCAGGGCCGCTGCAACGGCTGGAGTGGGCACCGCTTCAGAAATAACCCTCTTTTTTCTTTTTTTCCATCGAGCCCGCCTCGTCCGAATCGATGAGCCGGCCCTGCCGCTCCGAGAAGGTCGTGAGCAGCATCTCCTGGATGATCTCCGGGAGCGTCGTGGCGGCCGAGTCGACGGCTCCGGAGAGGGGATAGCAGCCGAGCGTGCGAAACCGCACCCGGCGCATCTCGGGCTTCTCACCCGGCTTCAGGGGCAGCCGGTCGTCGTCCACCATGATCATCACGCCGTCTCGCCACACGATCGGCCGCTCGGCGGCGAAGTAGAGCGGCACGATCGGGATCTTCTCGAGGTGGATGTACTGCCAGACGTCGAGTTCGGTCCAATTGGAGAGCGGAAACACGCGGATGCTCTCGCGCTTGCGGACCTTCGTGTTGTAGAGGTTCCAGAGCTCGGGCCGCTGGTTCTTGGGGTCCCAGCGGTGGAACTCGTCACGAAATGAAAACACCCGTTCTTTGGCCCGGGATTTCTCCTCGTCGCGCCGCGCCCCGCCAAACGCCGCATCGAACCGATACATGTCAAGCGCCTGCCGGAGGGCCTGCGTCTTCATGGTGTCGGTGTGGACCTTGCTGCCGTGCGTGATCGGATTGATGCCCTGCCTCCGCCCCTCCTCATTGGTGTAGACAAGCAGCTTGAATCCGAGCTCCTTGGCCACGTACTCGTCGCGGAGCCGGTACATCTCCCGGAACTTCCACGTCGTGTCGATGTGCATCAGCGGGAAGGGGGGCCTTGCCGGGAAGAACGCCTTCTCGGCCAGCCGCACCATCACCGCCGAATCCTTCCCGATCGAATAGAGCATCACCGGGTTTTCGAACTCGGCGGCCACCTCGCGGATGATATGGATGCTCTCGGCCTCGAGTTGGCGGAGGTGGGTGAGGTTGTACGTCGTCATCGTGCCCGCAGGGTGATCGAGGATGACCGTACTCTAGGGCACCACGTTTCCGCCGACAATCGCGGCTGAAAGCTCGTTCGATCTCGACGCGCCCAAGCCGGCTGCGGGCTCCCCATATCCCGTCACCGGACGTTCACCTCCGCCCTCCTGGGCTCCGGCTCACTCGGATTTGCCTGCGCTGCGCCATCCATGGCTGCGCTGGTCAAATACGCCGGCTCCCGGGACACGGGGAGCCCGCAGCCTCCTCAACTCGAAGGCGCCTGGACCTTTCGGCGGAGTCGGTCGGTGGGCACGCGCAGACGAAGGGAGTCGTTGAGGACTGTCGGCACCTGATCAAAACCCACGAGTCTTGGACTCTCAACACGACCGTGGTCGAGCATGCCTACCGCCGGCTCCGAATGCGGGTGGTAATTTGTTTCTTCGGGCCGGGGCGTTGCTCGGCATGCTCACGCCAAGCCGTCGCGGAAGGTGTCGGCCTGGCGGCGGATGGCCTTCAAGTCAGCGGCCGGCTTGCGGTCGAGGTTCTTGAGCTGCATCGTCATGCGCTGGTTCCTGCGCAGGAGCTTCTCGTGGCGGGCGAGGAAGTCCCAGTAGAGGGTCGTGAACGGGCAGGCATCGGGGCCCGTGGCCTTCTTGGGATCGTAGCGGCAGCCCTTGCAGGCGTTGCTCATCCGGTCGAGGTAGGCGCCGGTGGCGCAGTAGGGCTTCGAGGCCATCACGCCGCCGTCGGCGAACTGGCTCATGCCGAGCGTGTTGGGCAGCTCGACCCACTCGACCGCGTCGACGTAGACGGCGAGGTACCAGCGGTGCGCCTCCTCCGGCCGGACGCCGAAGAGGAGCGCGAACAGGCCCGTCACCATGAGCCGCTGGATGTGGTGGGCGTATCCGAACCGGAGCGTCTGAGAGATTGCATCCTTGAGGCAGTTCATCTCGGTGGCGGCCGTCCAGTAGAAGCCGGGCAGGTCACGGTCGGCGCCGAGGGCATTGCGCCGCTCGTACTCCGGCATGAAGTGCCAGTAGACGCCGCGGACGTACTCCCGCCAGCCGATCACCTGGCGGATGAAGCCCTCGGTCGCCTCCAGCGGCGCCTTTCCCTTTCGCCACATCCGCTCTGCGCCCGCGACGACGTCGCGCGGATCGAGCAGCTTCATGTTCATCGCCTGCGAGAGCCGCGCATGGTAGAGCCAGGGCGCGCCGGTCCAGATCGCGTCCTGGTAGCGGCCGAAGTTCACCAGCCGGTGGGCGAGAAAATCATCGAGGGCCCGGCGGGCGTCGTCGGCCGTCACCGGCCAGTCGAAGTCGGCAAGGCTGCCGGGATGCTTGCTGAACCTCTCGTTGACGAGGTCGATCACGCCGCGCGTGATCGCGTCCGGCTCGAAGCGGGCGGGCGTGGGGAGCTTGCCGGGGCCGGACTTGGGGAACGCCCCGCGATTCTCGACGTCGAAATTCCATTGGCCGCCGGCGGGCTCGCCGTCGTCCATGAGCACGCCGAACTTCTCCCGGAGCGGCCTGTAGAAGTATTCGAGCCGCAATTGCCTGCGGCCCGCGGCGTGGGCGGCGAAGTCGTCGCGGGATGAAAAAAAATGGCGGTCAGGACGGATATCGAGGGGAATCCCCGCGGCTGCGGCTGCTGCGCGCAGCGATTCCAGCACCCGCCACTCGCCGGGCTCGACGACGACGACGCGGTCGGGTGGTTGCCTCCCCTTTGCCGCCGGCGCGAGGCTCGCGGTCAGGGCGGCCGCCAGCGTCGTCGGTTCCTTGGACTGGGGTTTGGCGGCGAGTTCCCGGTAGTCGACGGAAATCCCTTCGGCGCGGAGCCGGTCGCGAAAATGCCGCATGCCCGACAGGAACACGGCGATCCGAGCCTTGTGCGTCCAGACGTGGGTGGATTCCTCGGCCACCTCCGCCATCCAGACGCGGTCGCGGGCCGGGTCGAAGCCATCGAACGCCGCGCTGCGGCGGTCGAGTTGGTCGCCGAGGATGAGAACGAGGCTGCCGGCCATGGCTCGTACCCTACCCGAAAAACCCGTGATCCGGACGGAGCCGCCCGCCGCTGGACAACGCGTGGGAAGAAAGTTACGGTGAAAATCGTCCTTGAGACAGGGAGTTGGCCATGCAGACGCGGCGTCGGCGCGGGTTCTCGCTCGTTGAATTGCTCGTCGTGATCGCGATCATCGGCCTTCTCGTGGGCCTGCTCCTGCCGGCGGTGCAAGCGGTGCGGGAGGCCGGGCGGCGAACCGCCTGCGTGAACAACCTCCGGCAGATCGGCATCGCGTTGCACCACTACCACGACCACGCCGGCACGTTCCCCGCAGGCTGGGTGGGTGGTCCGTCGGCCGCGGCGGAGCCCGAATACGACCAGCCGGGCTGGGGTTGGGGATCGAGACTGCTTCCGCAGATCGAGGCGGGAGCCCTCCATGACCGCATCGACTTCCAGCGTCCCGTCTTCGACGCGCACGGCGACGACGTGAACCGAAAGGTCCGCGAGACGATTGTCGCGACCTACCGATGCGCATCGGATCTTGCTGGCCCGACCGAGAGGCAGGGAATCTTCGAAGTGGGGCATGAGGACGGGCACGACGAACATGCCGAATCGGACGACTCCGGACACCACGCCGGCCACCCGGTCGACGGTGGAGAACTCAGCGGGCTTTGCTGGGCGGCCAAGAGCAACTACGTGGGGATCTTCGGCTGGGCGCGATCGCCCGAGGACGAACCGGCCGATGGCGACGGGATCTTCTTCCGCAACAGTCGCGTGTCGTTGAAGCACATCACCGACGGATCGTCGAAGACGCTGCTGCTGGGCGAGCGCTGTTCCCGGCTCGGCGGCAGCGTCTGGTCGGGCGTCATCGAAGACGCCGAGGCGGCGCGGGCGCGGGTCGTCGGCGTGGCCGACCACGCCCCCAACGGGGGCGATCACTTCGACGATTTTTCGAGCCGCCATCCGGGCGGCGTGGTGTTTCTGCGGGCCGATGCGTCGACCAGGTTTTTCGCCGACAGCATCGACGAGGACGTGTTCCACGCCCTCTGCACCCGGGCCGGCGGCGAGGCCGTCTCGGCCGACCCCTGAGCCCCTTTTCGCCCGCCCAGGCCTGTTAATCGTCCCAGGCGTTCGCGGTTCTATTCTCCGACGGGCCGAACGGTCGCCGCCTTTCCCGCCGGCGGTGTCGGCCACAGGAGAACAGCATGATCGCCCTCGGACGCCCGCCAGCCCGCGGAAAACGTTCTTCGGCCGCCACAAAGCGGAAATCGCACCAACTGGAGCGGCGCCGTGCCGAACTCCGCGAGCGTCGCGCCGGTTTTTTTGCCCGCCCGATCGAATACATCCCGTGCAGGCAGTTCCTGCGGAAGGGGGCCGAGGCCCTGGCCTCGAATCCGCCCGCCGACGCCGCGACCCCGCTCGATCGGGACGAGTCGGCTCGTGCCGGCGGCGCGGCGCTCTCCCCCTATCTGGCGAGCCTGTATCAAAAGCGGCTGCTCACCAGGGATGAAGAGCAGTTCTACTTCCGCCGCATGAACTGGCTGAAGTTTCGGGCCGCCACCGCCCGCGGCCGTCTCGACGCCAAGCGGGCCAGCCTGCGGCAGATCGAGGAGGTCGAGGGCTGGCTGGCGGAAGCCGAGACCGTGAAGTCGATCATCATCACGTCGAACCTCCGTCTGGTGGTGTCGATCGCCAAGAAGTTCGTCGACGCGAGCAACTCCTTCGACGATCTCGTGAGCGACGGCAACGTCGCCCTGATGAGGGCCGTGGAGAAGTTCAACTTCGCCCTCGGCAACCGCTTCAGCACCTACGCCACCTACGCCATCCAGAGGCACTTCTTCCGGATGTCGCATCGCGGCCGGCAGCAGCGGAATCGCTTCGTCGCGAGCGACGAGGCATTGAAGGACCGGGCAGCGGAACCGGATGCCACGGAGTACTGCTCGGCCGAGCAGATCGGCGTCCTCAAGGAGCTGTTCTCCGGCTTTCTCGCCGACCTCGAGCCCCGCGAAAGGCAGATCGTGGTGGCGCGGTTCGGGTTCGACGGCAAGCGACCGCGCACGTTCCGGGAACTCGGCAGCTCGATGGGGGTCTGCAAGGAGCGGATCAGGCAGATCCAGACGCGGGCCCTCGACAAACTGCGGGGCATGGCCGCCGAGGCGCGGCTCGCGCAGACGGTGGGCGACTGGCTGTGAGCGACGCCGGGCAGAGGGTGCTCGTGCTCGGAGCCACCGGTGGGATCGGATCCGCGGTGGCGAGGCTGCTCGTCGAAGGCGGGCACAAGGTGTTTCTCGCCGGTCGCGACGCGGACAGGCTCTCCTCGCTCGGCGCCGAACTGGGCATGCCCGGAGCGGCCGTCGATGCGACCGATCCCGACGCGGTCGATGCGTGTGCCGATGCGGCGTGTGCCGCGCTGGGCGGGCTCTCCGGCATCGCCAACTGCGTGGGCTCGATCCTGCTCAAGCCGGCCCACCTGACGACGGCCGCTGAGTGGAACACGACCCTGGCGACCAATCTCACCAGTGGATTCGGCTGCGTGCGGGCCGCCGGACGGATCATGAAGGCCGACGGCGGGGCGGTGGTTCTCGTGTCGAGTGCGGCGGCGCGGATCGGCCTGGCGAACCACGAGGCGATCGCGGCGGCGAAGGCGGGGCTCGAGGGCCTGGCGCGGTCCGCGGCCGCCACGTATGCCAGGGCCAGGATTCGCTTCAACGTGGTCGCCCCGGGGCTCGTGCGGACGCCGCTCACGAGGGGCCTGGTCGCGACGGAGCTCGCCGAGAAGGCCTCGCTCGCGATGCATCCGCTCGGCCGGCTCGGTGAGCCCGCCGACGTGGCGCGGGCGATCCGCTGGCTGCTCGATCCCGAACAGGGCTGGATCACGGGCCAGGTGCTCGGCGTGGATGGTGGTCTGGCCGACCTCAAGGCACGGTAGCCCCGGGCGGCAGGGCCGCCGCCGGGAGGTGGAAATTGTCCCGTTCGCGGGGACTGCTATCCTCTTGCGGCATGGACACGCCCACTGCCGCCCGCGCCCCGACCTTCCGCCTCTGGCTGATGATGGTGCTCGAGTTCGCCATCTGGGGAGCGTGGCTGCCCCTGATCTGGGGCTACATGGGAAAGGACGGCCTCGCGTTCAGCGACGCCCAGATCGCCTGGGTGGGCAGCGCCTTCGCCATCGCGTCGATCGTCGGGATCTTCTTCTCCAGCCAGTTCGCCGACCGCACGTTCGCGGCCGAGCGTTTCATGGCCGTGAGCCACTTCCTCGGCGGGCTGGCGATCCTCGCGATGTACTGGGCCCGCGAGATCGCCGCTGCGACGGGGGTCGGCGTGTTTCCCGTGTTCTTCGGGCTGATGCTCGTGCACGCGCTCCTCTACGTGCCCACCATTTCCGTATCCAACTCGATCGCCTTCGCCCACATGAAGAACGCCCAGAAGGAGTTCGGCATCGTGCGGATGGGTGGCACGATCGGCTGGATCCTGGCCGCGTGGCCCCTCTTCTTCCTGCTCAAGGGGAAGGAAGGCGTCGACGCGGTCGACGCGAGCCGTGGCATCTTCGTGGTGTCGGGCGTCACGTCGCTGATGCTGGCGGCCTTCAGCCTCGCGCTGCCGCACACGCCGCCGAAGCGCGTTCCCGACGGAGGGATCGCCGGCATCGCCTGGCTCAGGGCCACCGGCTACCTGTCCTACCCGTACCTTCTGGTTCTCTTTCTCGTCACGTTCATCGACTCCGTCATCCACAACGGGTATTTCAAACTGGCCGAGAACTTTCTCGAGAAGGGCGTCGGCATGGAGAAGGCGTGGATCATGCCCGTGATGAGCATCGGACAGGTGGCCGAAATCCTCACGATGGCCGTGCTCGGGGGCGTGCTCGCCAGGCTGGGGTGGAAGACCACGATGATCCTCGGCATCCTCGGCCACGCCGCCCGCTTCGCCGTCTTCGCGTTCATGCCGCAGTCCGCCGCCGTGATCGTCGCCGTGCAGGTGCTCCACGGCATCTGTTACGCGTTCTTCTTCGCCACCCTCTACATCTTCATCGATGCGGCGTTTCCGAAGGACGTCCGCTCCAGCGCGCAGAGCCTGTTCAATCTCCTCGTCCTGGGTCTCGGTGATCTCGCGGCGAACTGGTTCTTCTTTCCGTTGCGAACATCGTTGACCTCGGCCGATGGCGCCGTCGACTACCGGCGGCTGTTCCTCGTGCCTGCCGCGATGGCGCTCGCCGCGGCGGGGCTCCTGCTCGTGGCCTTCTGGCCGCCGCGGTGGCTGGCCACGGGGGCGGAGGTGGAGGACGACCCCGAGACCGAGCCGGCCACGGTCGCCTGACCGCGGTGGGACATCCCGGTACAATTCGAGTGTCCCCTTCCCGGAGCCAGGCATGAGCACACCCGCCACGACGACGTTTCCATTGGCCGACCCGGCCGCCCCGCTCGACGAGATCCACCACGTGGCCATCGCCGTCCGCGACGTGGCGGAGGCGGTGGACTGGTATCGCAGGCACTTCCGCTGCGAGATCGGCTACCAGGACTCGACCTGGGCCCTGCTGGAGTTCGGCAACACGCGGCTGGCACTGGTAATACCCGAGCAGCACCCGCCGCACATCGGCTTCACCCATCCACGGGCCGAGGAGTTCGGCCAGCTCAAGGGCCACCGCGACGGCACGCGCAGCTGCTACGTCGCCGACCCGGCGGGCAATCCCGTCGAGGTGCTCGCCCCCATCGCCTGACCGCTCCCGGCCGGACGAACCGGCCTTGTGGACAGCCCGCGACGCGGCCTATCCTCCCGCCCCCGCGAGGGTGTTTTCAGGAGGTGAGACCGATGGCCGTGACGCCCGTGACACCGGTGACGCTTGGATCCCTGGCCGCCCATGTCGGCGGCACGCCGCTCGGCGGCGATCTCGTCCTGCGCGACGCCACCACGCTCGAACTCGCCGGCCCCGACCATGTGACGCTGGTGGATCACGCCGACAAGCTCCACCTGCTCGCGAAGAGCCGAGCCGGGGCGGTGATCGTGCCCGTGGGCTGCGGGCCGCTCGACCGGCCGTCACTCGAGGTTGCCGACGTGCACGCCGCGTTCACCGCCGTGATCATGCTCCTGCGGCCTCCCAGGCGGCGGTTGCGGACGGGCGTGAGCCCGCAGGCCGCGATCGATCCGTCCGCACGACTCGCCGCCGACGTCGAGGTGCACGCCTTCGCGACCGTCGGCGCCGACGTGGAACTGGGGCCGGGGGCGACGATCCATTCCGGCGCGCGGATCGGCTCCGGATGCCGGATCGGGGCCGGCACCGAAATCCTGCCCAATGCGGTGCTTTACGAGGGCACGCTCGTCGGTGATCGGTGCACGATCCACGCGGGCGCCGTGATCGGTGCGCACGGATTCGGATACAAGCCGACGCCCGACGGCTACCGGCTCTCCGCCCAGCTCGGCTGGGTCGAGATCGGGCCGGACGTCGAGATCGGCGCCAACACGACGATCGATCGCGGCACGTACGGTCCGACGGTGATCGGGGCGGGCACGAAGCTCGACAACCTCGTGATGATCGCCCACAACGTGAGACTGGGCAGGCACAACATGATCTGCTCGCAGGTCGGCGTGGCCGGCAGCACGACGACCGGCGACTGGGTGGTCATGGCCGGGCAGGTGGGCGTGCGCGACCACGTGCACATCGGCGACCGGGCGGTACTCGGGGCGCGGTCGGGCGTTTCGAACGACGTCGAGCCCGGCAAGACTGTGCTCGGCGAGCCCGCGATCGACCTTCGTGACCGCAAGCTGCAGCTGGCGACGATGTCGAAACTTCCCGAGATGCGCAAGGAGCTCAAGCAGCTCGCGGCCCGTCTCGACGCGGTCGAGCGGGGTGCCGGCCCGGCCGCCGACGCGGCGTGAGGGAGGACGGTTCATGGCACACGGCCGCGCCGCCGGTTCACTCGCCGGCGAGACGATCGGAATCCTGGCCGGCTGGGGCCGGTACCCGGCGGCCGTCGCCGAGGCCGTGCGCCGAGCCGGGGGCCGCACTGCGGTGCTCGCGATCCGCGGCCACGCCGACGCCGACCTGGCCGCCCTTGCCGACGTCCACGGCACCGTGAACGTCGCGGAGATCGGCCACGCGATCGCCTTCTTCCGCCGGCACGGGGTCGTGCGGGCGACGATGGCGGGAAAGATCCACAAGGCGAAGCTCTTCGCCCCGGGAGCCTGGCGATCG
This sequence comes from Planctomycetia bacterium, assembly GCA_009926295.1. Lineage (GTDB taxonomy): Bacteria > Planctomycetota > Planctomycetia > Pirellulales > UBA1268 > RGVT01. The sequence continues at coordinate 5,615 of RFPF01000033.1, read as the reverse complement.
GTTCTGCCAGACTGGACGGGGCTGAAGACGTTCTGGCCCCATGTCGTCTCGCGTCGGCGCGACAATCGTGACGACTCGCTCCTCGGGGCCATCGCATCGGCGTTCGACTCGGGCGGCGTGCGCATCTGCCCGGCCACGGAGTTCGCGCCCGAGCTGCTCGCCTCCGGGGGCGTGTTCGTCGGCCGGCCGCTTTCGCCGACCGAGGAGGAGGACGTCGCCTTCGGCTGGCAGCTCGCCAAGGAGCTCGGCCGGCTCGACATCGGGCAGACCGTCGTCGTGAGGCGGCGTGCGCCGTTGGCACTGGAGGCGATCGAGGGCACCGATGAATGCATCCGTCGCGCCGGGAGGCTGTGCCCGAGCGGGGGCATGGTGGTGGTGAAGGTGGCCAAGCCGCAGCAGGACCTGCGTTTCGACATGCCGACGATCGGCGTGGGAACACTGGAATCGCTCGCTGCCGCCCGGGCCCGGGTGCTCGCGATCGAGGCCGGCCGGACCATCCTCATCGACCACGACCGGCTCGCGGACGCCGCCACCGCCGCCGGCATCACCGTCGCCAGCTTCTTCGATGCCGCCGGCCGGCCGGCGGCTGACCGCCCGAGTCGCGCTGCCTGAGGCGTCGCGACCCTATACTCGACTGAATGCTGCTCCGTTCGGCGCGCCCGCTCCTGCTCGCACTGTCGCTCCGCTGCGCGGCCGCCGTCGCGGCCCCTCCCGTGGCGGTCGATCTCGCAGTCGACCGGAGCGCGCCGATCCCGCCGCCCGCCACGCATCACATGGGCCGCGAGATCGCCCAGACCATGCACTACACGGGCGCCCCGTGGCTGGTGCGCGAGAGCCGGCAGCGCGAGGAGGACTGCCGCCAGCTCGTCGAGGCGCTCGAGATCCGGCCCGGCCAGGTGCTCTGCGACATGGGCTGCGGAAACGGCTTCTACACCCTCGAACTCGCGCGTCGGGTGGGGCCTCGCGGCGTGGTGTATGCCGTCGACGTGCAGCCCGAGATGCTGCACATGCTCGCGGAGCGGCTCACCCGCGAGGGCGTCCGCAACGTGAGGCCCGTGCTCGGCACGCCCATCGATCCCCGGCTGCCGCCCGGGGTGATCGACCTCGTGCTCTGCGTGGACGTGTACCACGAGTTCTCCCATCCCGCGGCGATGCTCGACCGGATCCGCGCGAGCCTCAAGCCCGACGGGCTGCTGGTGCTCGCCGAGTTTCGGGGCGAGGATCCGGCCGTCCCGATCAAGCCGCTGCACAAGATGACGAAGGCCCAGGTGCGTGCCGAATTGGAACCGGCCGGCTTCCGCAGCGCCCGGGAGTTCGACCGCCTGCCCTGGCAGCACCTGCTGTTTTTCCAGTCCGGCGGAGCCAACGCCGTTCCTCCCGCCCATCCCCGGGCTGCGGAACCTCCCAAATAACCCGTTTTCAGCATTTTTTACCGTCTGGGGGCACGAAAAAGCCCCCCGAAATCCCGCTGACGAAAAGTTGCTTTCAGTCGAGCCGTAAACCATACTCAAGGTCTCGCTCAGGTGGGGCGAGGCACGCTTCGTGCCTCGTATCAATGTCTGGCGACGGGGCGACCGAAAATGGCGATCGTGCCGAGCAGCTTTCGCGGTGCATCGACAGCCGCGCGGAATCCGCGCGGCGGCGACCTCGATCCGGTCGTCGCCGAAGGCGGCGTGCTGACGGCCGAGCATCGCGACGCCAACTGGGTGCTCGGCGGCAATGCCGCCATGCGCAAGATCGCGCGCTCCATCGAACGGGCTGCCGAGGTAGAGTGCACCGTGCTCGTGTCCGGCGAGACCGGCACCGGGAAGGAACTGTGGGCCCGCCTCCTGCATCGCAGCGGCCCGCGGCGCGACAAGATCTTCGTGCCCGTGAATTGCGCCGCACTCACGCCGTCGCTCGCCGAAAGCCAGCTCTTCGGCCACGAGAAGGGCGCCTTCACGGGTGCCGCCGGACGGTCGCTCGGCATCTTCCGGGCGGCGCAGGGCGGAATCGTGTTCCTCGATGAGATCGGCGAGATGCCCCAGGAGCTGCAGCCGAAACTGCTGCGCGTGCTCCAGCAACGCGAGGTCCTCCCCGTGGGAGCCACCGAGCCGGTGCCGATCGACGTGCAGGTGGTCGCCGCGACGAACCGCGACCTCGAGGCCGAGGTGGACAAGGGCGCGTTTCGCGAGGATCTCTATTACCGTCTCAACATGATCGAGCTCAAGGTGCCGGCGCTCCGGGAGCGGAGCGAGGACATCCCAGAGTTCATCGATTTCTTCTCGCGGCTGTATGCCGAGCGGTATCGCCTGCCCGTCTGGCGGCCGTCGCCCGAGACGCTCGCCGAGTTCTGTGCGTTCGATTGGCCGGGCAATGTGCGACAGCTGTCTCACGTGATCGAACAGGCGTATGTGCTCCAGATCGAGCCGCAACTGCCGGTGCGTTCCGGTGCGAAGGCGGCGGAGGCGAGTGGCAGGCTGCCGTGCCTCGACCTCGGCGAGTTGCGACAGGCGGCGATCAGGCAGGCCCTCGAGATCACCCGTGGTCACAAGGCCAGGGCCGCCAAACTGCTCGGCGTGCACGCCAACACCATGACCCGGCTGCTTCGCGAGTCAGAGTGAGGCGGGCTTCAGCCTGCTGCTCGCCGCGCCCCGGGCGGCGATCCTCAAACCCGGCACGCCCCCTCGCGGCAACCTGCTCCGAGCCGCATGCGATTGCGGGCCACGAGCCGGTACAGCCACGCCCACACAGGCAGGCTGCCCGGGATGTGCAGCAGCAGGGCGAGCGGCCACATGAGCGGCAGCCGCCTCGACAGGTAGCGCACCGCCGAGGCGCCGCCCCGGGCGCGGCCAGCGGTGTCGATCACGACCATCTCCTCGAGCAGGCGGTCCCGGGGGAGTTCGGGAAACTCGAGCGCCACACGCGGGTCGTGGAGCGACACGAAATCGAGCTCGTGGCGGAGATCGCAGGCTTGCAGGTTTCCCACCCGCCGCCGACAAAAGCCGCACTGGCCGTCGTAGAGCACGGTGTCGCGGGCGGGCTTCGTGCTGGTGACGATCATGCGGACGGCTCCCAGGCCGGATGCATTCTAGGCCCGGGGGAGTCGTCGATCAGTGCAGCTTCGAGATCGGGTTCGCGGGCTTCAGCGGCAGCGAACCGAAGTTGAGAAGCGTCACCGCCCCCGCCGAGATCAGTGCCCAGGGAGCCCAATCCGGGGCCGTGACCACCCGCGGCCCGCCATGTCCATCGAGCGGCAGGATCACGGCTGAATCGATCACCAGCAGTTCGAGCCCGACGACGCAGCAAAAGATGCCCGCGGCGATGAAGAAGCTCTTCCACATGATCATGCGTCCCGTTTTTCCGCTGCCCGCAGGCTCCGGGCATCGTATGGAGCATCGGCGGCCGGACGGTCGTGACACCAGCGCCGCGGCGAACGGGGCAGGCCGTGCCGGTGATGGCGGTCGTGCCGCCCGTCCCCGCGGGGAACGCGGCCTATTCGCCCGCCTCGCCCGCAGGGCGGAGGGCATCCGAGGCGTCGCCGGCGGGACGGGCGGCGCGTCGCTCCGTGTCGGTGCCCGGAACGAGTTGGGGCGTCGCCGTCGCCGCTTCGACGATCTCGCGGAGTTCGCTGCCGTCGATGACCTCGCTCTCGATGAGCCGTCTGGCCACCGCCTCCAGGGCCGTCCGCCGCGACTCGAGAATCCGCCGCACCTCCTCGATCGCGCGGTCGACGATCCCGCGGACCTCCTCGTCGATCTCCCGCGCGGTCTCCTCGCTGTGGCTGCGGGCCGTCGGCAGGTCTCCGCCGGCGGCTGCGAGAAATGGTGAGCGGGGGCTCTCGCGGTAGGTGACGCGGCCGAGCCGGCTCATGCCGTAGTCCATCACCATCGCCCTGGCGATCTCGCTCGCCCGCTCCAGGTCGTTCTGGGCGCCGGTCGACACGTCGGCATAGACCATCTCCTCGGCGATCGTGCCGGCGAGGAGCACCTGGACGCGGCTCTCGAGCTCGCTCTGCGTCATGAGGTAGCGATCGTCCTCGGGACGCTGCATCGTGTAACCGAGGGCGGCGAGGCCCCGCGGAATGATCGACACCTTGTGCACCGGGTCGGTGTTCGGCAACGAGAACGCCACGAGGGCATGGGCCGCCTCGTGGTAGGCGACCCGCTTCTTCTCGTCCTCGTGGATCACCCGCTTCTTCTTCTCGAGGCCGGCGGTGACCCGCTCGACGCCCTCGTTGAACTCCTCCATGCCGACCGAGGTCTTGTCGTTGCGGGCGGCGAGCAGTGCCGCCTCGTTGACGAGGTTGGCGAGGTCGGCCCCGCAGAAGCCGGACGTGATCCGCGCCACCTGCTCGAGGTTCACCGAGGGATTGAGCTTCACGTCGGCGACGTGCACCCGCAGGATCGCCTCGCGGCCACGGACGTCGGGCCGGTCGACCAGCACGTGGCGGTCGAAGCGGCCGGGCCGCAAAAGCGCCGGGTCGAGCGTTTCCGGGCGGTTCGTGGCGGCCATCACGATCACACCCGAGTTCGAGCCGAAGCCGTCCATTTCGACCAGCAGGGCATTGAGCGTCTGCTCGCGCTCGTCGTGGCCGCCGACCACGCTCGTGCCCCGCGTCTTGCCGAGCGCGTCCAGCTCGTCGATGAAGATGATGCAGGGTGCCTTGGCCTCCGCCTGCTGGAACATGTCGCGGACCCGCGCGGCACCCACGCCGACGAACATCTCGACGAAGTCGCTCCCTGACAGGCCGAAGAAGGGCACGCCCGCCTCACCGGCGATCGCCTTGGCCAGCAGCGTCTTGCCGGTGCCGGGCGGCCCGACGAGGAGCACGCCCTTGGGGATGTGGCCGCCGAGCACCTGGTACTTCTCGGGGCTGCGCAGGAACTCCACGACCTCGCGCAGTTCCTCCACGGCCTCGTCGATCCCGGCGACGTCGTCGAAGGTTATGCCGAGGTCCTCCTGGGCGTACATCTTGCCGCGGCTGCGGCCGAAGGCCATCGGGCTGCCAGCCCCGCCGAGTCGCCGCAGCATCATGAAAAACAGCACGCCGAACAGTCCCGTGACGAACAGCATCGGCAGCCAGTTTCGCCACGCACTCGGCGCCTCCTCGTAGCGGAAGGGCACGCCGTGCTCGGCGAGGAGCTTGGAGAGTTGTCCCTCCGAGTTTTCGCTGGGGAGCTTCGCCGTGCGGAATCGCCGGCGCACGGCCGACTTCGCCGGCTCTCCCCCGGTCTGCTTCGCGGCGTCGGCCGCCACCTCGCGGATCGTGCCCGAAACCTGGAACGCGCCGATGACCACGTCGGAGAGGTCGGAGTAGAGCGCGGGTTGCTTGGACTGTGCGGAGGCGATCTCCACCGGCGGAGGAGCCGCCGCCTCGGTCCGCCCCGACGCCCGGATCAGCCGCTCGAGGTCGCTGTACGACAGTTCGACCTCGGGGTTGGCGTTGACGAGGCTGAGGGCGAACAGGCCGGCCACGCCGACGGCGATCAACGACCAGACGAGATTCGATCCCCCCAGCGGCGGCCGCCGTTCGGCGCTCCGCTTCGGCAACGCATGTTTCGTGGGCATGACGCCTTCATGGTATGCCGCGAAAAAGCCCGGGACAATCGGCGCAAGCCGGCCGCCACCGTGGA
>RFPF01000320.1 GCA_009926295.1 Planctomycetia bacterium | reverse complement strand
GCCCGTGTCGATGAAGGCGTTGCCCGGCAATGGCGATCTCGTGCGCGAGGTATGCCTGAGCAGCGAGATCCGCTCCGCCACGCCAGCCGAGCTGGCGGCCGCGGGAGTGCGCGAGCAGCCGGTGGCCGTGCGATCTGGGAACCGCTCCGGAAGCCTGCTGATCGACAATTTTGCGAACGGCTGGCGCGACTGGTATCAGCTGAATGCGGGCAATCCCGTGCACTGGCAGCACTGGACCCGCAAGATCACCGATCCGGCCTGGCGCGGGCCCGACGGTGCGTCGCTCGCCATCACGCTGTCGATGCCCCGCACGAACACGTTCACCGTCGTCGTGGTGGAAAACGAATGGCGTGGTGAGCGCGGCCGCCGCCGCACGTTCACCTGCACCCGCGAGATGCCGGGCAGTACCGAGCCGCAAACGCTCCTCCTCACCCCCGCCGACTTCGTGCCCACCGACGAGAAGCTCGGAAACCTCACCTCGTGGGCCCAGGTCGATGTCCTCGGCCTGTGCGGCTTCCATCCCGACGAGAAGCCCGCGAGAAGACCCAGGTGGGATGGCCCTGCCGCCGAGTTCGCCCGGATCGAATGGCGGTAGCCTCCGCCGCGATTCCCGCTTCGTGGATCGTGTGCCCGGCGGATAGACTGAATTGCGCATTCCGGGAGATGTCGTCGATGCGCATTCGTTGGTGCCTGTATGGCGTTGTTGGTGTGTGGGCCGGGATCGCCCTCGGCCAGCCGGCCGAGGTGATCACGCCTCCCCGGGCGGCGCGGGCGGATGATGCCCCGAAGCTCGACACGCCCGAGGGGCATTTGGGCTATGCCCTCGGCCTCCGGATCGGCTCACGGATCGCGGCCGACTTTCGGGCCCAGCAGGCGCCGCTCGATTCGGCGGCCCTCGCCCGCGGCCTGGCCGACGCCGTGCTCGGCTCCGCGCCGCGGCTCGACGAGAAGACGATCGCCGCCGCGCTCGAACGCTTCGAGGCGCGGATGCGCGAGAAGGAACGGGAGTTCGCCGCCCGGATGGCCGAGGTCGCGAAGACCAACAAGGCGAAGGCCGCCGACTTCATGAAGACCAACGCCGCGAAGCAGGGGGTGAAGACGCTGCCGAGCGGGCTGCAGTATGAGGTGCTCAGGGCAGGGGAGGGGCCGCGGCCCACGGGCGACGACACCGTCTCCACGCACTACCGCGGCACGCACCTCGACGGCAGCGAGTTCGACGCGACCGATCCCGCCGGCGACCCGGCCACGTTTCCGCTGCGGGGCGTCGTGCCCGGCTGGCAGGAGGCGCTGCCCATGATGACGGTCGGATCGAAGTGGCGGCTCTACGTGCCCCCGGAACTCGGCTACGGCGAGGAGGGCTCCCCTCCGGTGATCGAGCCGAACGAAGTGCTGATCTTCGAGATCGAACTCGTGAAGATCGTGCCGGCGGAGAAATGACGTCATGACTCGGCCGGGGCTTCGCTGCGTGGTCCTGCTGGCGGCCGTCGCTGCGGGCACGGCCGCGGGGCAGCCCACCGGGGCGGGGCGGCCGAAGCCCGATCCCCTCGAGGCGGCCCGCGAGCGGATGGTGCGCGACGACATCGCGGCCGGCGGCGTCGCCGACGAGCGCGTGCTGGCGGCCATGCGGGCGACTCCGCGGCACGAGTTCGTGCCCGGGCCGCAGCGGAACCTCGCCTACTTCGACATGTCGTTGCCGATCGGCGAGGCCCAGACGATCTCGGGGCCTTTCGTCGTGGCATACATGACCGAAAAGCTCGAGCCCAAACCGACCGATACGGTGCTGGAGATCGGCACGGGCAGCGGGTATCAGGCGGCGGTGCTCTCGCCGCTCGTGCGCACCGTCTACTCGATCGAAATCAACGAGAAGCTTGGCGAGAAGGCGGCCAAGACGCTCACCCGGCTCGGCTACAAGAACGTCGTCACGAGGATCGGCGACGGGTTTCTCGGATGGCCCGAGCATGCGCCCTTCGACAAGATCATCGTCACCTGCTCGCCCGAGGATGTGCCGAGGCCGCTCGTGGCGCAGCTTGCCGAGGGCGGGCGGATGGTGATCCCGGTGGGCGAGCGCTACGACCAGACGCTCGTCCTGCTCACGAAGCGGGAGGGGCGGCTCGAGCGGGAGGCACTCGTGCCGAGCCTGTTCGTGCCGATGACAGGCACGGCGGAGCAGGGGAGGCGGGTGCAGCCCGACGCCTCGCGGCCGACGATCGACAACGGCGGCTTCGAGATGGTGTTGCCGGAGTCGAGCGTGCCCACGGCGTGGTACTACGGCCGACAGATGGAACTCGTGGAGGCCGACGACGCGCCCGAAGGCCGTCGCTATCTCAGGCTCACGAATGCCGATCCCGGCCGGCCCGCGCAGGTGTTTCAGGGCTTTCCGGTCGATGGCCGGGTGGTTGCGAGGCTCACGATCACGGCCCGCCTGCGGGCTGAAGGAGTGCGGTTGGGGCTGGCGGCGGACGAGGCCCCGGCGCTCGTCGTGAAGTTTTTCGACGAAGGCCGGGCCCGCTCGGCGAGATCGATGGTGGGGCCGTGGCTTGGCACGTTCCCGTGGAAAGAGGTCTCGGGCTCCGTGCCCGTGCCGACCTGGGCTCGGGAGGCCATCCTGCAGGTCGGGATGCTCGGCGGCACCGGCAGGGTCGAGGTCGACACCGTCTCAATCGCGGGCATTCCGCGGTAAAATGCCGTAAGTCCGGCCCTCCAGGGCCGTCCGGACTGGCGAATGGCGTCAAAGACGACGCAGCCCGCGGATTCTTCTTGCTTTACCCAAAGCCCCAATTATCCTTTGGCTTCGCAGGCGCTGCGGCAGTCTCGAAACCGGTTCGGGATGAGGCCGTCCGTCGCGAAGACATCGTATTCACCTGGAGACTGACTGAGATGGTGGCCAAGCGTCGCTGGTCGGCCCCTATCGGTTCGTGCCGCAGCGCCTGCGAAGCCAAAGGATAATTGGGGCTTTGGGTAAAGCAAGA
>RFPF01000319.1 GCA_009926295.1 Planctomycetia bacterium | reverse complement strand
CCGCACGGCGCCGTGCGGAGAAAACATCGCCTCCAGATCGGAGGACGTGGTGGACCAGGGGAGGTTCCCCACGTAAATCTTCCGGGACATAAAAACAAAACCTCAAGGACTCGGGAACTGGCTCACGACACACATCGACTCGCGACCATCGCCAGTTGCACGAACCGCAGTTCCCGACGGAGTGGGTGCGGACGAAAGTCAGTCGAACAGGCGAGTTTCTAGCATCTTCGGCCCGCGGGAACAACAGTGGCCCGGTTGCCGCGGCCCGCCCGGGCGCCGCCTGGCCCCCCGAAGCCGGGTAGGATGTGAAAAACTCCGGGCTTCGGGGACGCGATCCGATGGCGATTCGAGCGACCATTCTCGCGGCGTTGGCCCTCGTGGCGACGGCCGGCGGCGGCCCCGCAGCCGCCGCCACCTCCGCTGACGAAGCGCGCCGGGCCGAACTGGTTTCGCTGGCGGCCGCGAGCGCCGACAAAGTCTGGCCCACGATCGCGACCGACGAGCCGGGGCCCACGCTCACGTCGCGGCTGCTGTTCTCGGCCGCGTTCGCGTTGTGCGAGGCGGACCGTGACATGGACCGGCTCGAACGCCTCTTCGCGCTCGCGGAGCAAATGCAGGACGTCGACCCGGCGAGCGCGGGCTTCGGCAACTTCCGCTGGTACTGGCGGGATGCGGGCGTCACCGATCTCAATGCCGTCGAGTTCTGCGCGTACGACATGCATCTCATCTGGCGGCTGCATCGCGACCGGCTCTCCGCCGCAGCCCGCGAGTCGCTGCGCCGGATGCTCGGCCGCGCCGTCGACGGCTGCCTGCGACACCGCGTGAAGCCCACCTACACGAACATCGCGATCCTCAACGCGGCGAACCTCGTCGTGCTCGGCGAACTGCTCGGCCGCGATGCGGCCGCCGCGGAGGGCTACATGCGGCTCGAGGGGATGGCGGCCGACACGTGGCGCTTCGGGCTCCACGAGTTCTGCAGCCCGACATACTACTCCGTCGACATCCAGGGCCTCGCGATCATCGAGCGGTTCGCGGCGCGGCCTGCGGGCCGTGCGCTCGCCGCGAGCCTCCTCGAACTCGTCTGGACCGACGTCGCGCTCAACTTCCTGCCGGCGGCGCAACGGCTCGCGGGCTCCACGAGCCGCACCTACGATTTCCTGCGCGGCCTGGGCGGCCTCCAGCAGGACCTGCGCTGGGAGGGCTGGAGCGACGTGAAGCCGCAGCGGAGCACCGAGGTGCTGCACGTGGCGCAGGGACGCTGGGCTCCTCCGGCCCGGCTGCGCGAGACGGCACAGAACCGCCTGCCGCGGTTCGTGCGGCAGTCGTGGGGGCCCCGGCCAGAGCAGTCGCGAACGCACTGGCTGCTCGCCGACGTGTCGCTCGGCTCGTCCGGCGCGGGCTACGGCCCTGAAGACTGCCCGCTTGCCTGCGACTTCATGGGCCAGCCCGGCAGCGTGCGGGCCTACTTCCTTCCCGACGGCCGAGAGGATCCCTACGCCGCCAGGAAATTCGGCACCGGCGCCGCCCTGCATCCGAAGGCGCACCACGTGACGCCGTTCTGGACGGCGGCCCAGCGCGAGGCCGACGCCCTCGGGCTCGTGGTGTACCGTGCCGCCGACCTCACCGGACCGGAGGTGGTGAACGTGCAGAGCCACTTCGTGCTCCCGCGCGACTGCGACGGCCTCTGGCTCGGCGGGCGGCCGCTCGCCGCTTCTCTCTCGCCGGAGGGCGAACCGCAGCGAGTGAGCGTCGCCGTCGGCGACCCGCTCGTGATCCGCAAGGGCACGGCCGCCCTGGGCGTGCGCATCGTGTGGAGCCGTGCGCAGGACGGCGGGCCCGCCCCCGCGGCGCTCGTGGCCGGAGATTCCCCGCAGGCGGTGCGGCTGACGGTGGAGCACCGCCGGCCCGAGTCGAGCGCGCCGGCGGCCGCGGCGCTGTGGGTTCGCATCGGCGGCGGACTCGCCACCGAAGAACTGTTCACGGCGTGGCGGGAGGCGTTCGAGCGATCGCATCCCGACAGGATCGACATCTCGGCCGAGCGGATCGACCTGGCGGTGCCGGGGGTCGCGGGCCCGGTGGCGATCGCCGTCGACGCCCCGATCGATTCCGCGGACGGCCGCGTGCGGCTCGACCCGCCTCCGAGCCGGGCGGTGCTCGAACTCGACGGCGTCGACGTGGGCCGCCACCTGCTCGAGCGGAGCGAGCCCTTCACGTCGTACGCCGCGGCGCTCGCCCCCGAGCGGATCGTGGCGGTGCCGCGGAAGGGCGCGGTGCGGATCGAGGCGGAGAGCGGGCTGGTGCTGCCGCGGATGGTGGTCGGCGACGACGGCCGCGGCACGCGGTTCATCTGGCAGCCAGCCGGCCCGGAACCGGTGGCCGCATCGGGCGGCGCGTCGTGGCGGCTGCGCGTGCCGCTGGCCGGCCGCTACCGGCTCTGGGGCCGCACCATCGCGCCGGATGCCACGCACGACTCGTTTTCGGTGAGCATCGCCGTCCCCGGCGGCGAACAATCGCTTGCCGGCGCGTGGCACGTGCGCCGATCGGATGATTGGAACTGGGCACCGGTGCAGATCGCCGAGTCGAGCGATGGCCCGGTGATCCCGCTGCCGGAGGGCGACGTCACGCTGACCGTCGTCCCGCGCGAGGCGGGCGCGAAACTCGACGCCCTGTGGCTGACGTCCGATCCGCGCGCCAGGCCCGAATGATCCGCGTCGGCCCCGACCGATTCCTACCGGCTTACGACACGGCCATTCATGACCCGTGCCCGTAGGACGCGCTGGGCATCAAGATCGGCAGGTCGGACCACCGGCATGGTCAGTGATCCCTGTGGCGTGCGGCTCCTCGCCGAGGGTGGTGCGATCAAGGCCTTCGGGAGGATGGGCCCCGACGGTGGGTGGAGTTCTGTCGGAACGGCGACCGCGTGGGACGACGCCGCCTCTGCTCCTGAATCCAAACCCGACCCGAACCGTC
>RFPF01000318.1 GCA_009926295.1 Planctomycetia bacterium | reverse complement strand
AGACCGGCCGCCACGAGGCCGAGCACCTGCACGGCGCTCACGGCGCAGAGGATCGGGCTGACGGCGAACGCGAGAAGCAACATGGAGCGGCACCACGGCGGGGCGGAGGCCGGCACGCTAGCGAAGGGCCGCCGCCGTCGCAAAGCCAATCCGCCGGCCATCCGGGGCCTACTTGCCGCCGAGGAGCGCCTCGAGCTTCTTCTCGAGATCGGAAATCGCGAGGTTTCGGTCGACCACGTTGCCCTGGCCGTCGACGAGGAGCATCGTCGGGAGCGTGAGCACTCCCAGCTCCTCGGCCAGCCGGCCGTCGAGCCCGTCGGCCTCGTGGAGCTGCGGCCAGGGAATCTGCTTCGCCCCGAGGAACTTGGCGAGCTGGGCCTTGTCGGTGTCGAGGGCGATGCCCACCACGGCGAACCTCTTCGGCCCGTACTTCGCGTAGAGCTCGCGGATCTGCGCGATGTCGACCTTGCAGGGCTCGCACCACGTGGCCCAGTAGTGCACGAGCACCGGGCGGCCGCGCAGCGACTCCACCGCCACCGGCTTGCCGTCGAGGCCCGTGCCGGAGAGCGCCAGCGGCTTGCCCACGCTCTCGAGCCGGCGGGCGGCCCCGCGGGCCTTCCGGGCGGACGGCGACTCCGGGAACGCCTCCACGATCGCACCGTAGCGGACGAGCGCCTCCTTCTCGTTGCCGGAGAACTCGTCGGCGATCCCCATCTGGAGCATCGCCTCCGCGGCATCGGGCGCCTTGGGATGCTCCTCGACGAACCGCTTCAGTTCCTCGAGCCACGCAGCCTGCACCTTGGCCACGTCCGCCGCCGGCTGCTGCATGCCCGCCGCATACCGCGCCGAGGCGAGGCGAAACCGCACGAACGCCTGCAGCGACTCGTCGGCCGCGACGGCGGCGGCAAGCTGCTCGAGGCGGACGATGCCGTCGGGAAACGCGCTGTCCTGCACTCCGGCGGCGATCGTCTCGGCGAGCTGCTTCACCCAGAACGGCTTCTCCTCCGCATTCGCGGCCGCCACCACCTGCTCGAGGAGTCCGACCTGCTCGGCGGCGAGCTGCTTCCGGCCCGCCGGGTCGGCGGCCGAGAGCTTCGTCTCGATGTCGCGCAGTTTCGTGAGCAGCGGCTTGATCTTTTCGCTCTCCTGTCCGCCCGGCCCGGCGGCGCCGCGCTCGGGCACGCGCGGCGAGAAAAACATGGCCGTGTCCGCGATCGCTCCCTGCGTGCCTGGCAGCTGCGGGAGATCGAGTGGCCGCCAGGCGTCGCCGATGCGCACCAGCGACCCGACGTACACCTGCCCTCCGCCCCCCGCGTTCCCCTCACCCACGTCGACGATGGCGACCACGTTGTCGTAGGCCGTCACGTCCTTCGCGACGCCGGCCGCGCCGGCGGGCAGCGTCCCCGGCGCGGGCGCGAGCATGTTGTTCCACCGCGACTGCGGACCGAGCTGGTTGGCAGGCGAGGCGGCGAGCTTCGCGAAGCCCTTTGCGGCGGCGGTGACCCGGGCGGAGAGCGAGCCGATCAGCGGCTCCTCGAAGCCCGCAGCCTGGAGGTCGGCGACCGTGGGCAGGAGCCGCGTGAAAGCCGTCGCATCGCGGGCGCGGAGAGCGTCGACGATCTCGGCCGTGACCTCCTCGGGAGAGATAGCCTTCCACCTGTCGATCGTGCCGTTTTCATCCTCGTCGACGCCCCACCGGGTTCCGGCGCTCCCCAGCCAGCGGGCCTGGTCGGCCTTGGTGTTGAAGTTGGCGTCGAGGTCGCGGTAGACCTCCGCGCCGTCCTTGTAGTAGCTCCAGCGGTCGACGACGCGGTCGCCGTTGGTGTCGGAGAACGACCGCAGCACCTCGCCCCCCGGCCCGCGCACCACCCACGCGCTGACGCCGCCCTCCTTCTCCATCTTGATCGTGCAATCCTTCACCCGCCCCTCCGCGACGACGTCGTACTCCACGCCCTTCTGGTTCGGCTTGAGACCGAGGGCATACTCGACCGTCGGGTTGGCGGCCCACGAGGTGGCCGCGTCGAAGCACGCGAGGGCGGCGGTCGCGAGGACCGCGGCGGACGAACGGGAGACCGTCATGGCCATGGCACAGATTCCTTCCTGAACGAGGCCGGGGAGTCGGAAATGAAAATACCGGGAACAGCCCGCTGCGCCAGCGCCACTTTGCCGGCGGAACGCCGCGGCATAGCGGCCGCCGCCCCTTTCAAAACGGCCCCCTCAGACCTACACTCGGTTTTCCGGGCGATCCGCAGCAGCGGCAGCCTGGAGCGGTTTCCCAGACGCGCGCGTAGCTCAGTTGGTTAGAGCGCCACCCTGATAAGGTGGAGGTCCCAAGTTCGAATCTTGGCGCGCGCATTCCTGCCCGGGACCCCGGCTCCGGAGCGGGGTTCGTTCGGGGACGTAGCTCAATTGGGAGAGCACCGCCTTTGCAAGGCGGGGGTTGAGGGTTCGATCCCCTTCGTCTCCATCTTCAAGCCCGGCGGGCCATCCATGCCATGGCCCCGCCGGGCGTGCGCAGACGGAGGGCAAGCCGAGGTTGCCCTCGTCTGCGAGGCTCGGCATCCTGCCGAGACTCGCGTAAGCTGCAGCAGGCCCGCAGGGATGCCGCAGCGCGAAAAAGTTGCCCATCCATGCCCCCGGTGGGCGTGCAGGCGGAGGTGAGCACGCGTGGACGGCCTTGATCACGTGACATCCCTGGCATCGCGGGGGGCTTTCGAGGCGTGGCTGCACGACCGTGAATCGCTCGCCGACATCGCGTTCCTGATCGTCGACGTCGTCGGGCTCAAGCAGGTCAACGAGACGCGCGGGTTCCTGGCAGGAGACGAACTGCTGCGGGCCGCGGCGCTGCGGCTTCGCGAGGCCGCCGCACCGGCGCTGCTCACGGCGCGACTCGGCGGCGACGAACTCCTCGCGGCGTTTTCCGAGGCCGGCCAGGCCGAGGCGGCGCTGCGATCACTCCTGACGGCGGGCGTCGAACCGCGGCTGCGCGTCGGAATCGT
>RFPF01000317.1 GCA_009926295.1 Planctomycetia bacterium | reverse complement strand
CCTCCGCCCCGCTGCATGAAGTCGCGCAGCCGTGCCATGCCCTCGGCGAACTCCTCACGCGATAGCCTGCCGTCGCCGTCGCGGTCGAACCGGTTGAAGGCCTCCTCGCCGCCCGCTCCGCTCCCGCTCCGCTGCGGCCACTCTCCTCCCTGCACCGGTGGCACACTGCCATCGGGACGGCGCGGCACCTCGCCGTCGGCGCGTTCTCCGCGCATCCCTTCAGGCCGACGAAAACCCTCGCGGCCGCCCGCACCCTGCGACCGCATCCGCTCCACGATCGTGGTCACCTCCGACTCGTCGAGCGTGCCGTCGCCGTCGGCGTCGATCCGGGCGAATGCCGCCTCCAAATCGGGCGTGCGGGCCTTGATGAACTCGTCGCGGCTGACCTTGCCGTCGCCGTCGGTGTCGGCCAGTTTGAGGATCTCGGCGGGGCTGCGATCGGCCATCGGCTGGGCGATCGCGGAACCGGAAAGGGCGGCGACGGCGAGGATCGTGAAGGCAGGACGCGTCATGGGACACCTCTCGGGATCAGGGGAAGGCGGTGGGGGATGGTAAAGCGGCCATCGGCCGGAGTTCGTGGTCAGGAGATGATCTCCCTGGCGACGGAGCCATGGACGTCGGTGAGCCGAAAATCGCGGCCGGCATAGGGATAGGTGAGCCGCTCGTGATCGAGGCCGAGAAGATGGAGGAGCGTGGCATGCCAGTCGTGGATGTGCATCCTGCGGTCCACGGCCTCGTAGCCGTAGTCGTCGGTGGCGCCGTAGGCCATGCCGCCCTTCACGCCGCCGCCGGCCATCCAGAGCGAAAAACCCTTGTTGTTGTGGTCGCGGCCATCGGCCCCCTGGCCGTGCGGCGTGCGGCCGAACTCGCCCCCCCAGATCACGAGCGTGTCGTCGAGGAGCCCGCGGTCGGCGAGGTCGCCGAGCAGCCCGGCGATTGGACGGTCCACCTGCCGCGCGGTGGCCTCGAGCGCGGTGCCGAGGTTGAAGTGGTGATCCCAGTTGCCGTGCGTCACCTGCACGAACCGCACCCCCGCCTCCACCAGCCGCCGCGCCATCAGGCACTGCCGGCCGAAGGCGTCGGTGCCGTCGCCCTCGACGCCGTAGCGATCGAGCGTGGCCCGGCTCTCGCCGGTGATGTCCATCACCGTGGGCACCTCGTCCTGCATGCGGAAGGCGAGTTCGTATGACTCGATCACGCCCTCGGTGGCGGGACTCGTGCCTCCCTCGACCCCGAGCTGCGCCGCGTTGAGCTGCTGCACGAGATCCAGTTGGCTGCGCTGGGCGGCGCGATCGAGCAGCGGGCTCTCGATGTTGGCCACGGCCGCAGAACTCCCGCCGCCCGAGCGGCGGGCCGCGAATCGCGGCAGGAGCGTGCCGCCGACCCGCGTCGCCTGGTAGACGGCCGGCAGGAACGCGCTGCCGAACGTGCGGGCGGCGGCGATCGGCGGATTGATCACGATGAACCCCGGCAGGTTCTGGTTCTCCGTGCCGAGGCCGTAGAGCGTCCAGGCGCCGAGCGATGGGCGGATGAACTGCGTGGCGCCGGTGTGCAGCTGGGCGAAGGCCTGCGGATGCGCCGGCAGATCGGTGGCCATCGAATTGATCACGCACAGCTTGTCGGCGTGCCGGGCGACCTCGTCGAACAGGCTCGAGATCCAGAGGCCGCTCTTGCCGCGCTTCGCGAACTTCCAGCGGGGCGCCAGGAGCGCGGTGCGACCCCCGCGGCCGGCTGCGGCCGGCGCGGGCTTTCCCGAGTCGGCGGCGAGCTTCGGCTTGTGGTCGAAGGTGTCGAGGTGCGACGGCCCCCCCTGCATGCAGAGGAAGATCACGCGTTTCGCCCGCGGGCGGAAGTGCGGCGGCTTGGCCGCGAGCGGCCCCGAGGTCGGAGACTGCTCATCTGCCTCGGCGGCGAGGGCGGAGAGGGCGACCAGGCCGAAGCCGTTGGCGGAGTCGCGGAGGAACGCCCGCCTGGGACCGCGGGGAATTCCGATCGTCGAGTGCGTGGGCATCGTGCGCGCTCCGTTCAATGCAGATGGCGGAATTCGGCGGTGGCGAACAGGGCCTGACAGTAGGCCACCAGAACGAGTGAGTCGGGTGGCGTTCGGGCCGATCTCGCATCGCCGCGTGCGGCATGCCGCCGGGGAAAGTCTGCTTGGAAGGCATCGATCGCGGACCGCTCGGCCGGGCTCGGCGGGCGGCCGAGCGCCAGTTCGAACGCCTGCACGAGCCGGTCGGACGTCGTGCCCGGCAGATGGCCCACGCGGTCGGCGAAAGACCGGGAGAGGGCCACCACCTCGGGATTGTTGAGCAGGAACAGCCCCTGGGACGGGACGTTCGTCGTCTCGCGCACGCCGCTCACCAGCGAGGCGTCGGGGAAGTCGAACACGGCCAGAAATTCCGGCACTTGGTCGCGAACGATCGGTACGTAGATCGAGCGGCAGGCCTCGGGCTGGCGAAGCGTCGATGCCACGAGCTGGATCATGCCCTGCCTGTCCTCCCGGACCCGCGCCACCGGCGAGCCCGGCGTGGGGGCGAGATCGAGCCGGCCCGCCACGGCGAGCATCGCGTCGCGGATCGCCTCCGCGTCGAGACGGCGCTGATCCATCCGCCAGCGAAGGCGGTTGTCGGGGTCGACGGCGAAGTTCGCCGCGTCGTGGACCGCGGCAACCTGGTAGCCGCGGCTCAGCACGATCCTGCGGATCAGGTTCTTCACCGACCAGCCGTCGTCCATGAACGTCACGGCCAGATGGTCGAGAAGCTCGGGATGACTCGGCTCCATCCCCATGATCCCGAAGTTGTCGGGAGTCGCTACGATGCCCTGCCCCATGAGTTTCAGCCACACTCGGTTGGCCATCACCCGGGCGGTGAGCGGGTTGTCGCGCGAGGCGATCCAGAAGGCGAGATCGAGCCGGCCGCTCCCCGTGGCGATCTTCCTCGGCTCATCCGGGGCACAGAGAACTTCCACGAGCCCACGGGGCACCACCTCGCCCGGCTGGTCCACCTCGCCCCGCTCGAGGAGACGGCTGTCGACCGGCCGCGGCCGGTC
>RFPF01000316.1 GCA_009926295.1 Planctomycetia bacterium | reverse complement strand
GGCAGCTGGCAGGCCGGCGTGCGGTGGCTCGGCGACGTGCGCAGCTTCGACGAGATCCTATTCGTCAACGACAGCGCCTACGGCCCGCTCTTCGATCTCCGTCCGGCACTCGAGCACCCGCGGGGGCGGGCCGCCGACCTCTGGGGCATGGTGATGTCATCCGAGCGCGGGGCCCATATCCAATCGTGGTGCTTCGCGATGCGCCGCCCGATCCTCGAATCGCCCGCCTTCACGGCATTCTGGGAGTCGGTGGTCCCGCAGGCCAGCAAGGAGAACGTCGTCAACCGCTACGAAGTCGGCATGTCGCGGTTCTTCGAGGGCGAGGGTTTTCGCCTCGGGGCGCTCGTCGATGGCCGTGACGAGCCGCCCCCGACGCGAAACGCTCCACGCCGCCGCCGGCCTCGGACCTCTGGGGCTGTGGCGGCACGTGCGTCGGCTCCGGCGCCGCGGGCCACCCTACAACCCCAGCGAGCTTCTCTGGCGACGGCTGTGGCGGGCCGGCGTGCCTTACCTCAAGGCGGGCATCTTCCGACAGAACCAATACGGCGTCGATCCACGGCGAATCCTCGCGGACGTGAACGAGCTGGCTCCCGAGTGGAGCGACCTGATCGCCGGGCACCGGGCGCGGCTGGCCGCCGTCCCGCCATCAGCCTGAACCCGACAGTTCCGCATAGATCGCGAACGCGGGCCCATTCGGATGCTCCGGCGCCTCGAACGATACCTCGATCCGGCAGTAGCCCAGGTGCCGCAGGAACTCGACGATCGACCGCCGTGTCAGCCACCGGCTCGTCGGTGCGGAGCCTCCGCAGAAGCCGCTCCACTGGAGCGCCTCCTTGTACGACTGCTCGACGAATTCGTAGGCGAAGCCGTCGATCGTGCTCCGTGCGACGGGGCCGAACTTGTGCGCGATCGCTGGGGAGTTCCGCACGACACCCTCGTCGAAATAGTGGGTCCACAGGAGCATGCGCGGCGCCATGCGCGGGAGCAGCCGGAGAAACCCCATCGGATCCTGCAGGTGGTAGAGAATCCCGCTGGCGAAGACCATGTCGAAGCCGCCGGCGTCGTGTTCCATGAACGCCATGCCGTCGCCGAGCAGGTAACGTACCGCCCGCATGCCGAGCACCTCCTTGACGCACAGGCACTTGAGGAATGATCGCGTGTTCGCCTCGACGGCGACCACCTCGGCCACGCCGGCCTGCTCGAGCATGTAGGAGTGCCCACCCTCGAGCGGCCCGATCTCGAGAATGCGCTTCCCGACGACACCGCCCGCTTGGGCGACGGCCCAGGTCACCCGCGCATCCGCGAACAGCGCCGCCTGGCCCCGGGGATGTCTCGAGCCCGCTATCCGCGGGCATGGCCGACGACCACTCGCCGCGAAACACGTCGAGCACCTGCTGCGGGCCAGGACGCTCCATGCAGTAGGCGTCGAGGATGCCCGTGCCGGCCGGCCCAACGGGCCGGGCGTCCGCTTGAACGGGATCGCGTGTCTTTCTGCCGAATCGGAACATAGGTGGCGACCCGTCATCCCCGGTCACACGACGATGAGAATCGGCTACGCGACCGATCGGCCCACAACGACCGGTTTCCGGAGCGTCACAAAAAACTCGTGCCCGCGCGTCGCATGGAAGCACTGCTCCTCGAGCGCGATCAGGCGCAAAGCACGGAGGTCGCACACGATGCCGCGGAACGAATCGGGGGTGAACACCCACTCGTGCAGGTCGTAGTAGTGACCCTCCCGAACCCGTGCCATCGCCTGCAGGGCATCCGTGAGCCCGTGGACCGGTTCGAGGGCGCCCGTGTGGCCCTCGCCCCAGGCGATCTGCCCTCCTTTGCGGCACACCTTCAGGAAATACTCGGCCGCCGTACCGGGGGAATGGTTGCTTGGTTTCGCGAGCGCGACGTCGATGACCCGCCCGAGCGCGGTGTTCTCCCGCTGGCAGTCGAAGCAGTAGCGCTTGTCGGGGATCGCGAGCGACAACAGCCCGCCCGGCGCGAGGATTCGCTCACAGGAGTTGAAAAATCCGACGAGGTCGGGGACGTGCTCGATGACGTGGCTGGCGATCAGTTCCTCGAGCGGCTGGCCGCTCCACACGTAGTCGACCTCCTCGATGGCCGTGATATCGACGCCGTGGTCGGCATACTTCGCCCGCAAGCCCTCGGCGTCGAGGTGGTCGAGCACCCGCACGTTGAAGCCGTCTCGCTTGGCGGCCACGGGGCAATGGCTGGGGCCGATCTCGAGCCCCAAGGATCGTCTGTCGATGCCGGAGAGCAGGATCTGCTCTCGAGTGGCTTTGGGGGCATCCGCCGTCCGCCGCTCGGCAGCCTTGCTTCGAAACAGTTTCATGCAGCTTCTCCCGTGCTCGCTCTGCGCGGAGACGACGCGAGGGTGAAGTCTGCCGACCGCATGGACAGATGCGGGCTGTAGTAGGGGTCGTGGTCGAGCACGCTGCCCCAGCGCTCCTGCATGAACCGCACCTCACCGTGGAAGCGGGCGAGTTTGACCGGATTGTCCTCGGCGCCCCGCGACGCCGACTCGTGGTGCACCAACTCCGCGTAGGGCGTCCAGACGTTGCGGTATCCGGCGGCTCGCAATCGCAGGCAGAAATCGACGTCGTTGAAGGCCACGGCCAGGCGCTCGTCGAGCCCCCCGACCTCGTCGAACACGCTCCGCCGCACGACGAGGCAGGCTCCCGTCACGGCGGAGAACTCCTGCTGCAGGACGGCACGGCCGATGTATCCGGCGTGCCCCTTGGGAAGCCTCGGGTGCGCGTGGTTGGCCACGCCGCCGATGCCGATGATCACGCCGCCGTGCTGCAAGGTGCCATCCGGATACCAGAGCCGGGCCCCGACGGCCGCCACGTCCGGCACGATCGCCAGCGACACCATCTCCTCGAGCCACCCCGGCGAGAGCACCTCGATGTCGTCGTTGAGCAGGCACACGACGTCGCCCCGGGATCGACCGACCGCCTTGTTGTTGAGCATCGCGTAGTTGAACGGGGAGTCGTCGCGGACGACCGTGACCCTGCCGTGCCGCGAGAGTTCGGCCAGCG
>RFPF01000315.1 GCA_009926295.1 Planctomycetia bacterium | reverse complement strand
CAAGGTGCGCCGCCGGATCGCCGCGGAGGCCGCCCGGCTCCTCGCCCGCGGCGGCGACGCGGAGCGGGCGCGGTATCGTGCCGCGCGGCGCGTGGCCGGCGGCTGGGTGCCGCCCGACCAGGTTCCCGGCCCCGATGAGGTGCGGCGGGAACTCCACCGCGGGGCATCCTCCGGGCACGAGTTCGCGTCGCTCACGGGCGACCGCTTCGACAGGATCGCCGCCCTCGTCGCGCCCCTCGCGGCGTTGCGGCAGGACCCCGCGAGGCATCCCGAGGGAGACGTCCTCGAGCATTCCCTCCAGGCGTTCGACATCGTCCGCGGTGAGCGTCCCTTCGACGAGGAGTTGCTCACCGCCGCGCTGGTGCACGACGTCGGCCGCGGGATCGATCGTGGCGACCCCGTCGCGGCCGGGCTGGCGGCGCTCGAGGGACTGCTCACGCCGCGGACACACTGGCTCGTCGAGAACCTGCCGGTCGCCCGGGCGTACCGCGACGGTTCGCTCGGCCACCGTGCGCGACGCCGCCTCGAGTCGCACGAGTGCTTCCTCGACGCGTTGCTGCTCGCCGACGCCGACCGCGATGCCCGCGTGCGCGGCTACGACACGCCCTCGCTGGAGGCTGCGATCGCCGCGCTCCGTGCGCTTGCGGACGATGGGACGGAGGACGGGGCCGCGATCAACGCGGTATGACGCGACGCGAGGGCCCGGCTCAAGCCTCCGGAGACAGGCCGCCGAGCGCGGCCTTCACGGTCTCGCGCGCCTCGCGCCACCGCGACTTCACGGTGCGTTCCGAGCAGCCGACGAGCGTCGCGATCGTCTTCTGGTCGGCGCCCAGGAACCAGACGAGGTGGAAGATCTCGCGCGATTCCTCGGGCAGCGAATCGACCACCTCCTGGAAGACGGTCCAGCGGTCGAGGTCGGTGTCGGGGGCGGCGACGCGGTCGATGTGCCGTCGCGCGGTTGACATCCGCCAGCGCGGGCCGGGCAGCACGTTCGTGCCATGGTTGGCCGCGTACGATTCCGGCCCGGCGTGCCGGCGGGCGAGGTCGATGAGCTCGCGTCGCACCTCCGTGGCGGCGAGGGCCATCACCTCGCGTGGCGACGAAACCTGCAGCTGCCCGAGCGTGCGGTGAAGCCGCATCGCCGCCGACTGGAACACGTCGTCCGTGTCGTCCCAACGACGCACGTTGGGAAAGCGGGCAAGGAGGCGGTGCACGAGGTGCCGCAGCCGGGCGCCGCACAGCTCGATGATGCGGTCGCGGGCGGCCAGATCTCCTGCCGCCAGCCGCTCGAGGCACGCACCCACGTCGGGAGACTCGGGAAATTCCGCGTCCATGGATTTTGAATGTACCACGCTTGCCCCTCCGGCCCTCCGCGCTCGTTTTACTGGGTGAGGAGACCAGTTCATGACCGACCCTGTTTCGATGGCACCGGGGCTGGCGGCCGGAAAATCCCAGGCACCGGGCGTCGCTTCGGAGGTTCTCGGACTGCGACCGGAGGAGGTCGACGCGGTGACCGTGATCGCGACGGGGCGGTGGCGGCGGCTGGAATGCGGGGCCGCGGGAATCGCGAGCGGCGGTCGTCAGGTGGCCGGCAACCGGATCGCGTCGATCGTGGCCGCGCGGCAGGCGTTGCTGGCCGACATCCGCGGTCGGTTGCGGCCGATGGACCGTCCCTCGGAAGGGTGATACCCTCCGGCATGGCCGGCGAAGCACCCCGAGACGGAGCGGTTTCCCCGTCGCTGTCGGGGAGGTCGGAGTTCGGGCTCGATCTTTCGCCCTCCGTCGACCTCGCGATCGGGAGCGACCTCGGCGGAGTGAGGATCGTCGGGCTCCTGGGCGAGGGGGGCATGGGCCGCGTCTACGAGGCGCGGCAGGCGGCGCCCGCCCGTCCCGTGGCGGTGAAGGTGATGCGCGAGGCGATCGCAGCCCGCGACCAACTGCGGAGGTTCGAGTACGAGGCGGAGATGCTCGCACGGCTGCGGCATCCGCACATCGCCCAGATCTACAGCGCCGGCACGTTCATGCACGGCACGGCCGCGGTGCCGTACTTCGTGCTGGAGCTGGTCGCCGCCGCCCGGCCGGTCACGCACTTCGCACAGGAGCGGCGGCTCGGTGTCCGTGAACGCGTCGCGTTGTTCCACCGGGCCTGTAATGCCATCGCACACGCGCACCAGAAGGGCGTCATCCACCGCGACCTCAAGCCGGGCAACATCCTCGTGGGGGGCGACGGCGAGCCGAAGGTGATCGACTTCGGTGTGGCGAAGTCGACGGCGGCCGACGGGGCTTCCGCATCGCTGCGCACGCAGGCCGGCCAGCTGGTGGGCACGCTCCTCTATATGAGCCCGGAGCAGCTCGCGGGCCGTGTCGACGAGGTCGACGCCCGCACCGACGTGTATGCCCTCGGGCTCGTGCTGCACGAACTGGTCACTGACCGGCCCGCCCGCACCATGCGAGGCGCGTCGCCGCTGGAGGCCCTGCGGATCGCCGCCGAGACCGGCGACCGCGCGGCCGAGGCGGTGACCCGGGCAGCGGCGGGTGCGGGGGCATACGCGGCGCGGTCCCTCGGCATCATGGTGGCGAAGTGCCTCAACGCCGCTCCGCACGAACGCTACCCGACGGCGGCCGAACTCGCCGCGGAGGTCGACCGCTGGCTGGCTGGGGAGCCCATCCTCGCGCGGCCGCCGACGTGGGCCGAGTCGGTCGCCCGGCTGGCGCGAAGGCATCGGGCTGCCGCGGTCGCGGCCGCGACGGTGCTCGCGTCGCTCGTCGCCGCGATGGCTGGGATCGGATTTTTCTACGTCCGTGCCGAACGGCAGGCCGCTGTCGCTCGAGCCGATCTGTACGCGGCGGACGTGCTGCTGGCCGCGGAGTCTCGCGATCGCAACAACCTCGCGGAGGCGGGGCGGCGCCTGGCCGCGGCGAAGACGCTCGTGGATGCGGTCGGAACCGGCCGTCCGGTCGAACTCGGGTTTTTGGCGGCGTCTCTCGACGACTCGGTGGCCGTCGTGCCCGGAGAGGCCTCGGTGCTGGCCGCGGCCTCGTCTGCCGATGGATCGCGGC
>RFPF01000314.1 GCA_009926295.1 Planctomycetia bacterium | reverse complement strand
GGCGGCGATCAGCCACAACTACGAGTCGTACACGGCGCTCCTCGACGACGGGCGTGTCGTGACCGGGCTGCTCGTGTCGCAGTCACCCGAAGCGGTCGTGATCCGTGGCGCCGACGGTGTCGACGTCACGCTCCCCGCTGCCGATGTCGATGAACTCGTGAAGCAGCCGGTGTCGCTGATGCCGGCCGACCTCGCCACGGCCCTCTCGGCCGACGAACTCGTCGATCTCGTCGCGTGGCTCGAGACGCTCAGGAACTGAGATCTGGACTGTCGGGCGACCCGGCTGACAGGGAACGTATTCGGCAACCGGGACGGTTGCCCCACTACGTGAACAGGCGGGGCTGCCCGGTGGCTTCGAGGAAGGTCGCCGTCGGGGGCCACCTGGTTGCGGTGGCTCACGGCGAGCGCCATCGGGATGTGGACGTAGCGGCCGTGCCAGCGGCCGATCACCGTCTCCGTGCGGCCGGCCATCGCGGCGTGGACGGCGTTCTGCGCGAGGCGGAGGCAGTAGACGCTGTCGTAGGGATTGGCCGCCACGCTGCGGATCGCGTAGCTGGGGTCGATGTACTTGAGGTTGCACTCCATCCCCGCCGCCGCGAAGTGGTCGGCGATCCGAGATTTGAGGAACAGGCCGATGTCGGCGAGCTTCTTGTTGCCCGAGGCGTCGACGCCCGCCTCGCTCTCCGGCACGAGATCCTGCCCGGCCCCTTCCGCCACCACGATCACGGCATGCCCACGGGCCAGGACGCGGCCGCGCAGGTGCTGGAGGAGGCCGCGGTCGCCGTCGAGCGTGAACGGCACCTCCGGGATGAGGACATAGTTGGCGTCGGATTCCGCGAGCGACGCGTAGCAGGCGATGAACCCCGAGTGGCGGCCCATCAGCTTCACGAGGCCCACGCCGTTGGGCGACGCCTTGGCCTCGACGTGGGCCGCCCGGATCGACTTGGCCGCCTCGGCGAACGCCGTCTGGAATCCGAAGCTCTGGTCGATGTAGGGGATGTCGTTGTCGATCGTCTTGGGGATGCCGACGACGGCGATCTTCTGGCTGCGTTCCGCGACGGCGGCCGCGATCTGCATCGCCCCGCGGATGCTGCCGTCGCCGCCGATCACGAACAGGGAGTTGATGTTCATGCGTTCGAGGCAGTCGACGATCTCGTGCGGGTCTTGGCCGCCGCGGGACGTGCCGAGGATCGTGCCGCCGTCCTCGTTGATCGCGCTCACGCCGGCCGGCGTGAGGTCGAGCACGTCGTGCCCGTAGCGGGGAATGAAGCCCTGGTAGCCGTTGCGGAAGCCGTAGATCCGCTGCACGCCGTAGTGGTGGGCGAGTTCCATCACGAGGCCGCGGATCACGTCGTTCAAGCCCGGGCAGAGGCCGCCGCAGGTCACGATCCCCACCCGCATCTTCGCGGTGTCGAAGAAGATGCTGCGCCGTGGACCGGCAGGCTCGAAGCCCGGGAGGGCGTCGACCGGCAGCCCCGTCGCGGTGGCGAGCCGACTCGTGTCGTGGAAGAGCACGCGGTCGTCCTCGGCGACGTAGTGCGTCGTCGTCTGTCGTGATTCGAGGAGCGGGCGGAGCGGCGAGTCGATCCGGCAGGGGCCGAGCGTTTTGACGGCGAGTTCTTCGGCGGTGGGAATGGGCAGGCTCCTATCCTGTGGTGCGCATCCCTGAGGCGATGCCCTGGACGCACAGCCGCAGGAGGTCGCGGAGTCGTTCGTCGGGGGCAGCATCGGGGCCGCCGGCCGCCCGCCGGCGCATGAATTCGATCTGGATCAGGTTCAGGGGATCGATCGACGGATTGCGGGCCTCGATCGACCGCTGAAACCACGGGGTCGTGGCGAGCAGTTCGCCGCCACCGACGATGTCGAGGATCGCCTGTCGCGTGCGGTCGCGCTCGGCGGCGATCCGCTGCCAGATGCGGCGGCGCACGTCGGGATCACTCGCGAGCTCGGAATACCGCTGGGCGATGTACATGTCGGCCTTCGCGAGCGCGAGCGTGGCGTTGTCGATCGTGGCCTGGAAGAAGGGCCACTGGCGGTACATGTCGCACACCGTCTGCCAGGCGTGGCGGTCGTCGTACTTCACGTCGGCAAGAGCGGTGCCAAGGCCGTACCAGGCCGGGATCATGCAGCGGCTCTGCGTCCAGGAGAACACCCAGGGGATCGCCCGCAGGTCGTCGAGCGTGCGCTCGCCGCGGCGCCGGGCCGGACGCGAGGCGATGGGGAGGTTCTCGATGTCGTCGATCGGCGTCGTCTGAGAGAAGTACTGGATGAAGCCCGGCTCGTCCACCAGCTCGCGGTAGCACTCATACGACCGCGCCGCCATCCGCTCCATGAGCACGATCCAGTCCGGATGCGGGTCGGCGCGGCGGCCGCCCGAGGCGGTGAGCGTGGCCCACGACACCTGCTCCAAGTGGCGGCAGGCGATCTCGGGATCATCGTACCGCTCGGCGAGCACCTCGCCCTGCTCGGTGAGCCGGAGGCTGCCGTCGAGCGTCTCGGCCGGCAGCGAGAGGATGCCGCGGGCAGCGGGGCCGCCGCCCCGGCCGAGCGACCCGCCGCGGCCGTGGAAGAAGGTGAGCGCCACGCCGCGGGCCGCAGCCGCCGCATGCAGCCGGCTCTGCGCCGACTGCAGGCCCCAGCAGGCCGCCAGGTATCCGCCGTCCTTCGTGCTGTCGGAATAGCCCACCATCACCACCTGGCGGTTGCCGCGGCCCGCGAGATGCGCGGCGTAGGCCGGCGTGTCGAGGATCGTGGCGAGTGTTTCGTGGGCATGCTGGAGGTCGTTGATCTTCTCGAAGAGCGGCACCACGGCGATGTCGTGCGCCGCCACGGGCTCGCCGCGGTCGGCCGCCTGCTTCTGCGCCCAGCGCCACAGCCAGAGCACGCAGAGCACGTCGGCCGGGGACCGCGTGAGGCTCACGATCGCGCATCCCACGCACTCGCTTCCGAAGCGGATGCTGGCCTTGTGGATCACCTCGAAGAGCCGCAGCGTGTCGAGGGCGAGCGGATCGAGACCGGCGGTCGGAATCGCCCCGACCTTCCCGAGCGAGGTCGTGAGCAC
>RFPF01000313.1 GCA_009926295.1 Planctomycetia bacterium | reverse complement strand
CGCCGTTGAAGTGTGCGAGCCGGGGGCCGTAGCGGTCGATGAATTCGCCGAGAGCGTACTCGCTGTCGGTGAAGTCCTCGGCGTTCTCCGCGGCGTCCCGCGCGATGCCGGCGAGGAACTCCGTGTGCACCTTCGAGAGCGACTCCGCCGCCTGGCGGCACGACTTCGCCAGTTCCGGATTCGCCTCCTTCCAGGCCTTCAGTTCGGCGATCCGCTGCCGTTGTTGGAGCGAAACCTGGTTGACGAGTTCCGCGAGCAGTTCGCACGACTTCAGCTGCAGGGCGATCATGTCGCGAAGCAGGCGGTTGGTCTCGGATGAGTCGGTCCCGACGACGGGAGCGGATCCGGTCGTGACGGAGTTGGCCGAGATGTCGAGCCTCGTGAAGACGGGAGGGCCGTCCTGCATGGCGGGCGTTCCAGGAGTGTGTGGGCGGCGGCCGAACGAGGTTCGCCGCAGCCCTATCCTAGGCCGGAAGTCTCCGGTGTTCCATGAACGGGAGGAACGGGAGCTTTTCCGCCCCGCCCGTCAGGGTTTTCCCAGTTTGCAGCGGGGAGGTCCGCTGCGGCTCCCCACCCGCAGCGTCCGGCGGGGCCTCAAGTACCCCGTCGTGACACCCGATGCATGGGTCGATGGCCCGCAGCGGGCGGCCGTCCCGACTTCCAGGAACCGGCGCGAGTCCTCATGGAGCCGTCGTCACCGGCAGCCGTCTACGGCTTCCTCACCGCCGTCGATTCACCGACGCACGGCCTGTTCGGCGGCTACCTCCTCGTGGATCCCGGGGGGCGGCCGCTGGAGTTTCACTGCACCGCCCCGGTGAAGGTGTCGCGGGCTCAGCAGATCCTCTACGGCGCCACGCTCCTCGGCCACCTGCACGGTCGCCAGATCGGCGCGACGCTCCTCGCCGAGGGATCGATCGCCCCGGTCGTGGTCCTCACCGACCTCGAGTCGATGCTCGCCGTGCAGCGGCACACACCGCTGCCGGTGGCACTGGTCTCGCCAGCCGACGCGCCGACGGGCTTCGAGATCGGTTCCGCACGGGTGCGTGCGCCGGACGACGCCGGCGCCGTCGAAACGACGCTGCGCGAGGCGTTGTCGCCCCTCGCGTCCGCCGTCGATCTGCGCGAGCCGTTCGAGCGGATCCGGGCCGCCATCGAGGAGGCGCAGCGGCACTAGCCGGATCGCGGAAGCCATGAGCGGTCTCCATCCTTCCGTCGGCGCCGTGCTTTCGTGGCGGCAGGACGACCTGCGGCTGCCGCAGCCACCCGTGTCGAAGAGGATCGATCCGCGGATCACCGGCACCGCGACGCTGCGGTTGCCGGTCGGCGCGGCGACGCCCGCGATCGTCAGGGTGCCGCTCCTCGACGAGTCTCCGGCCGTGAACAACTTCGCTTTCGGGGCAGCGGCCGCTCCGGTGGCACATGCGACGCGTGGCCCGCGGGAGCGGCGTGCCCCCGCCCCGAAGCGCACGCGGATCATGCCGCCGCGCGACGTCGTCAAGCTCTCCGAGCGGTTCTTCTTTCTCCTCCAACCCGACCTCGAAACGATCATCGAGACGACGCGGCTCGAGTTCCCGCGGCGGCCGTTCCCGTTCCAGTTCGACGGCATGGCATTTCTGCTGCCCCGGCACGGGGCGGTTTTGGCCGACGAGATGGGGCTCGGGAAGTCGATGCAGGCCATCTCGTCGCTCCGCCTGCTCGTGCGTTCGGCCCAGGCCCGCCGGGTGCTCGTCGTCTGTCCCAAGGGACTGGTTTCGAACTGGGCCCGAGAACTCGCCGACTGGGCCCCCGAACTCGTCGTGGCCGTGATCGACGGCGAGCCGGCCCGGCGACGATGGCAGTGGACGCTCCCGGACGTGCCCGTGAAGCTCGCCAACTACGAGGTGGTGGTTCGCGACCGCGACCTCGTGACCGAACTGGGCCTCGAGTTCGATCTCGTCGTGCTCGACGAGGCCCAGCGGATCAAGAACCGGTCGAGCCAGACGAGCCATGCGGTGCGGGCGCTCCGGCGGCAGCGCAGCTGGGCGCTCACGGGCACGCCGATCGAGAACCGTGCCGAGGATCTCGTGAGCCTTTTCGAGTTCGTGGCCCCGGGCCACCTGAACGATCGCATGTCGCCCAAAACGCTCGGGGCGGCCGCAGCCGACCACGTGCTGCGCCGCACGAAGGACAAGGTGCTCACCGACATGCCGCCCCGGCTCAATCGCGACGAGCGCATCGAGCTCTCGCCCGAGCAGCGGGAGACCTACCGCCTCGCCGAGGAGGAAGGCGTGCTGCGGCTCTCGGCACTCGGCAACGAGGCCACGATCCAGAACGTCTTCGAGCTCGTTCTGCGGCTCAAGCAGATCTGCAACTTCGACACCGCCACCGGGGAGAGCGCGAAGCTCGACTGCCTGGAGGCCGAGCTCGAGGAGATCCAGGCCAGCGGCCGGAAGTCGCTGGTGTTCAGCCAGTGGGTGGAGACGCTCGGACGGCTCGAGAAGCGGCTCGAACGGTTCGGTGCCCTGGAGTACCACGGCGGCATGTCGACCGCGGCCCGCGACGAGGCCATCCGGAAGTTCAGGCATGAGAAAAGGCACGGCGTGCTGCTCCTCTCCTACGGGGCGGGCGCCGTGGGGCTCAATCTTCAGTTCTCGCAATACGTGTTTCTCTTCGACCGCTGGTGGAACCCCGCCGTCGAGGACCAGGCGATCAACCGTGCCCACCGCATCGGCGCCGCCGGCGCCGTTACCGTGACTCGGTATCTCTCGGTCGACACGATCGAGGAGCGGATCGACGAGGTGCTGCGCACGAAGCGCGACCTCTCGGAGACGATCCTCTCGCAGGCCGAGGCCCCGGCCTCCTCCGGCCTCACGGCCGACGAACTCTTCGCCCTCTTCAAGCTCGCCCCCCCGCGCCGCGCCGCGGCGTGACGGTGCCCGCACGTCTGCCGCGAGTGCGCCGGCTTCGGGCTCCCCACATCCCGTGCTCCGGACGCTCGCTGCGCCCTTCCTGGGCTTCGCTCGCTCGGACTCACTGGCGCTCCGCCATCCTGGCTTCGCTGGTGAGTAACGCCGGCTCCCGGGACATGGGGAGGCTGAAGCCTT
>RFPF01000312.1 GCA_009926295.1 Planctomycetia bacterium | reverse complement strand
TCGCCCGACCGCGTGACCACGATCATGTCGAAGACGCCGATGAACCGCTTCGGCAACCCGGAGGAACTCGTGGGCGCCGCCATCCTGCTCTGCGCCCCGATCGCCGGCAGCTTCATCACGGGCACGAGCATCTACGTCGACGGCGGATTCACGGGCATGAGCATGTGACACGGCTCGCGCGCGCCGGCTCGTGACTGCCCAGACCCTCTCGCCGGACGTTCACTCCAGGCCGTCCTGGCCTTCGTTCACTCGGATGCCGACTGCGCTGCGCCATCCATCGCTGCGCTTGTCGTCATACGCCGGCTCGAGGGCATGGGCAGCCCCGAGCCTCCCTCTTCCTGATCAAGTTGGGGAGGATTCGGGCTCCCCGTGTCCCTGAGACGGCGTATTTGACCAGCGCAGCCATGGATGGCGCAGCGCAGGCAAATCCGAGTGAGCCGGAGCCTGGAGGGCGGAGGCGAACGTCCGGCGAGGGGATACGGGGAGCCCGAAGCCGGTGCTGCTCAACGAGCCGAGCGTCCGGCGAGATGGTAGGGGCGACCCCGAGCCGACGCGCATGAGTTGAGGCTGCAGACGGTACACTCGTCGCACTATGTCGCACACCATTGTGATCTTCGGCGCTTCAGGCGATCTCACGAGCAGGAAGCTCGTGCCCGCGCTCTACAATCTCGAGCGGGCCGGCGCTCTTCCGGCCGACACGCGGATCGTGGGCTTCTCCCGCACGCCGATGTCGGACGACGTCTGGCGGGCGAGCCTGCGTGACACGACGGCACGGCACTGCGACTGTGGGCCCGTGGACGATGCTTCGTGGGCGGCGTTCGCGGCCCGCATCCACTATCAGGCGGGCGACATCGGCAAGCCCGAGGACTTCGCGAAGCTCGATCGCCGGCTCGCCGAACTCGAGGCGGGCGCCGCGGCAACGCGGGTGTACTACCTGGCGACGGCGCCGCAATTCTACGAGCCGATCGTGACTTCCCTCGGCGCCCACGGGATGGCCGCCGAGGCACACGGCCCCCGTCGGATCGTCGTGGAAAAGCCGTTCGGCACCGATCTCTCGACGGCCCGGGCGCTCAATGCCCACCTGCACTCGGTGTTTCACGAGAACCAGGTGTTCCGCATCGACCACTATCTGGGCAAGGAGTCGGTGCAGAACATCCTGGCCCTGCGGTTCGCGAACACGATCTTCGAGCCCGTCTGGAATCGCCGCTACATCGACCATGTTCAGATCACCGTGGCGGAGGAAGTGAAGGTCGGCCGACGGGGCGCGTATTACGACACGGCCGGCGTGCTCCGCGACATGTTCCAGAACCACCTCCTGCAGCTCCTGATGGTGACGGCGATGGAGGCCCCTGTGCGGTTCGATGCGACCGCCGTGCGGAACGAAAAGGTGAAGGTGCTCGAGGCGATCCGGCCGCTCGACTTGGCGGAGGTCGCCGCCGCGGGCGTGCGCGGGCAGTACCGGGGCTACCTCGACGACCCGGGCGTCGCGCCCGGGAGCCAGACGGCCACCTTCGGTGCCGTTCGCCTCGAGATCGACAACTGGCGCTGGCAGGGCGTGCCCTTCTACCTGCGGAGCGGCAAGGCGATGAGCTGCCGCACCACGCAGATCGTGATCGGCTTCCGGCAGCCGCCGCTCGAACTCTTCGCCGAAGGCCGCCGCACGTTCCACCGCGAGCCGAATCGCCTCGTGATCCAGATCCAGCCGGCCGAAGGCATCCAGCTCCACTTCCACACGAAGGTGCCGGGCGAGGGGATGCGGCTGAGGCTCACCGACCTCGAGTTCAGCTACTCGCGGGAGTTTCAGGGCCGGCTGCCCGAGGCCTACGAGCCGCTGCTCCTCGACGTGCTCACCGGCGACGCCAGCCTCTTCGCGCGGAGCGACGAGGTGGAGAAGTCGTGGGAGATCATCGACCCTTTCGTGCGGGCGTGGCACTCCGTCGACATGCCCCCGATCGACGCCTACGAATCCGGTGACTGGGGCCCGCTGGCGAGCGCGGAATGGATGGCCGCGCAGGGCCGTGCGTGGTTCGACATGTGCCCGGTGCTGACGTGAGCGCGTCGAACTCGCTCGCGATCGGTGGTGTCTCCCTCGGCTCCCCCGTGGTGCAGGCGGCCCTCTCCGGCTACAGCGACCTGCCGATGCGGGTGCTGGCCCGGCGGTTCGGAGCCGCCTACGCGCTCTGCGAGGTGCTGCTCGACACGTTCGTCACCGTGATCGGCAGGAACAAGCGCAATCTCGCCCGCGTGGCCGTCGCCGACGAGGAGCACCCCGTGGGCGGGCAGCTCATGGGGGCGAACCCCGACGATTTCCCGCCGGCCGCCCGCCGGCTCGTCGAGGCCGGATTCGACGTCATCGACATCAACTTCGGCTGCCCCGTCAAGAAAGTGCTCGGCCGCTGCCGCGGCGGCTACCTGCTCGGCCAGCCGGAGACGGCGCTCGAGATCGTCTCGCGGGTCCGCGACGCGGTGCCGCCGCACGTGCCCGTCACGCTCAAGATGCGACGCGGCCTCGACGACTCACCCGAGAGCGCCGACCGGTTCTGGGCGATCTTCGACGGGGCCTTCGCCCGCGGGGCGGCGGCGATCACCGTTCACGGTCGCACGGTGCAGCAGAAATATGTCGGTCCGAGCAGCTGGAGTTTTCTCGCGGCGGTGAAGCGGCACGCGGGAGAGCGCACCGTGCTCGGCTCGGGCGACCTGTTCTCACCGCAGGCCTGCGTGGCGATGCTCCGTGAGACGGGTGTCGATGGTGTGAGCGTGGCCCGCGGCGCCATCGGCAACCCGTGGATCTTCGCCCAGACGCTTGCGCTCCTGCGCGGCGGGCCCATGCCGCCACCCCCCTCGATCCACGAGCAGCGTGACGTGCTCCGCGAGCACTTCCGCCTGGCGGTGAAACTGCACGGTGAGGACCTGGCCGGCCGCTCGATGCGGAAGTTCGCCATCAAGTATGCGCGGTTGCATCCGGAACCGCTGGCGGTGCGGGACGCGTTCGTGGCGGTCAGGGTGAACGCCGACTGGCAGGCGGTGCTCGCGCGGTTCTACGCGGTCGACGGACCGGGTCGCGATCCTTCGTCGGACGTCGACGAGACGGCCGACT
>RFPF01000311.1 GCA_009926295.1 Planctomycetia bacterium | reverse complement strand
GAGGCTTCGGGCTCCCCATGTCCCGGGAGCCGGCGTGAGATGACCAGCGGAGCCATGGATGGCGCAGCGCAGGCATCTCCGAGTGAACGCAGGCCAGGATGGCCGCAGTGAACGTCCGGAGCACGGGACATGGGGAGCCCGAAGCCGGCGCGGGACGATTGCACGTGGCGCTGAGCACCGACGCCCTGCCTACTTCAGGCCGGGGCGGCGGTCGAGGGCGCCGCGCACGCCGAGCTGCTCCGGGTGACGGGCGATCTTGTCGGTGAACACCCGCACGTCGTCCACGATGGGCCGCAGGTCCTTCGTGAGCTTGCTCACGTTCTGAGCCGCCTGGGCGAGGTCGTTGTAGACCTGCGGGTCGCGGACGAGCTTGCCGAGCGTGCCCTGGGACTCGTTGAGCGCCTTCGTGAACAACGCCGCCTGTTGGAGCGTCTCGTCGAGGCGGGAAATCGTGCGATCGACCTGTGCCACCATCTGTTCGCCGCGGTCACCGAGCGGCTTCGTGAGGCCCTCGAGGTTCCTCAGGTTCCGGTCGGCGGTGTCGACCGTCTTCCCGATGCCCTGCACGGTGGAACGCAGGTCGGCGAGCACCTCGGGAAGCGCCTCGATGGCCGCCTTCATCTTTTCACGAGCCCGCGGGTCGCCCATCACCTCGTTGATGTTGTTCATTGCGATGCCGAAGGCGTCGAGGGCCGTTTCGGTCTTCCGCACCAGCTTTTCGAACTTGTCGTCCTCGCCGAGAAACATCCGGTCGAAGTTCTTCGAGAGCCTCGTGACCGACTCGCTCGCCTCGGCGAGCGAGTCCAGCGTGGCCCCGAACTTAGGCTCGAGCGTGGCGAAGACCTCGAAGGGATCGCGCGAGACGGCGCCCGTGAGCACCTCTTCCCTGGCCAGCCGTTGCCGGGGCGGCACGATCCGTCCCGGAACGAGCGAGATTTCAGCGTCGCCGAGGAGCGTACCGGAGATGCGGGGCTGCTCGTCCCGGTACACGGGAACGTAGGAGTCGATGTCGGCGACGACCGACACTCCGCCCCGCTCGTTGAGCGTCACGCTCGCCACGCGGCCCACGAGGATTCCGTTTTTGCGAACCGGCGTGCCCTGGGAAACCCCGCGGGCGTCTGCGAAGTCCATCTTCAAGGGGTAGGTGGCCTGCACGAGGGAAGGCAGGTCGCCGAAGAGCACGACGAGGATTCCCGCGATGATCGCGGTGGCCAGCACCATCACGCCGACGCGGAACTGCATCACGCGGTCGTTCATGCAGACTCCTCCTGCGTCCAACCCTGCTCGGCCTGTTCGTCGCGCAGCTCCGTGAGCCTCGCGCCCGCGCGGCCCTCGACGAACTGCCGGACACGCGGGTCACGGCTCCTGTCGAGGTCGGTGGCAGTGCCGTCGAACACGACCTGCGGCTCGTCGGCCCCGAGACGGTGGAGCGGATAGAGCATGATGATGCGGTCGCCGACCTTGCGCGCCGTGTTCATGTCGTGGGTGACCACGACGCTCGTCACGCCGTCGCGGGCGCGCACCTTGAGGATCAGCTCGTTGATCACGTCGCTCATGATCGGGTCGAGACCGGTGGTGGGCTCGTCGTAGAGCAGCACCGGCGGGTCGAGGGCCAAGGCCCTGGCGAGTCCCGCCCGTTTCCGCATGCCGCCGGAGAGCTCGACCGGCTTCTTGCGTCCCGCCGACCGGGGCAGGCCGACCTCGGCGAGCAACTCATCGACGATCGCGGCGATCTCGGCCGCCCCGATCCGCGTGTGCTCGCGGAGGGGGAAGGCGATGTTGTCGGCGATCGTGAGGCTGTCGAAGAGGGCCGCGTTCTGGAACACGAAGCCATAGCGGGTGCGGAGCTGGGCGAGTTCCCGGTCGGAGAGCCCGCCGAGCGGGCGGCCCTCGAACCGCACCTCGCCCGCGGTCGGCCGCACGAGGCCGATGAGGGTCTTGAGGAGCACCGTCTTGCCGCAGCCGCTCTCGCCGAGCACCACCAGCGTCTGGCCGGCCGGGATCTCCAGCGCGATGTCGCGGAGCACCTGCTGGCGGCCGAACTGCACCGAGACGCCGGCGACCTCGAGCAGGGGCTGCTCGGGGGCGTCGCGGCGGGCAGGCTTCAGGGTGGCGGTGGCGGTCATGGCTACAGCAGCTTGCGGGGGCCTTCCGGGCGGAAGAAATCGTGCACGTTGTTGAGCCAGATTCCCAGGAACAGGTCGAGCACGAGGATCAGCACGAACGAGTGGACGAAGGCGTTGGTCGCCGCCCGCCCGACTCCTTCGGCACCGTGGTCGCAGTGGAAGCCATGGTGGCAGCTGACCAGCGCGATCGCCGCCCCGAAGAAGAAAGTCTTCGAGATTCCCATCAGAAAGTCGAAGGCGTCGACGTACTCGCGGGAGTTGGCCCAGTAGTGGTGGTAGTCGATGCCGAGGATCAGGTGCGAATACAGGTAGCCGCCGAGCACGCCCATGAAGTCGGCCATGATGGTGAGGGTGGGGATGAGCACCAGGCAGCCGAGGAACCTGGGCACGACGAGGTAGTAGATCGGGTTGGCGCCCATGCTCTCGAGGGCGTCGATCTGCTCCGTGACGCGCATCGTGCCGAGTTCCGCCGCCATGGCGCTGCCCACGCGGCCTGCGAGCATGGTGGCCGCGAGCACCGGCCCCAGCTCACGCACGAGCGAGAGGTTGATGACCGACCCGAGCCTGGTTTCGAGTCCGAGCGCCTTGAATTGGGCGAAACTCTGCACGGCGAGCACCATGCCGATGAACAGCCCCGTGAGCGCCACGACGGGCAGCGACATGACGCCGATCTGGTAGAAGTTCGGCAGGAGGACGTCGCGGCGTTGGCGGCGGAGGAACAGCCACCCGAGCGTCTTGCAGGCGAAGATCGCCACGTCGCCGATGCCGGCGATGCGGCTCATCGTGTAGCCGCCGAGGTTCGCGATCTGGTTCGCGAACCAGCCCGAGACTCCGGCGGCGGCTGGCTGGACGGCGGAAGTGGCCATGGCGGTCGCCTCGATGCTCCGAGCGCACAACGATCCCTGCGGATTGTTTCGGGAGTGCGGACCGGGCGACTTGAGCCGGTCGTGACACCGGCGCGGAATCTGGGGCGA
>RFPF01000032.1 GCA_009926295.1 Planctomycetia bacterium | reverse complement strand
GGGCTTCGTCCTCGTGAACCCCATGCACGCGGCGGAGGTCGCCCCGCCGATGGCGCCATCTCCCTACCTCCCCGCCACCCGCCGCTTTTTCAATCCGCTCTACCTGCACGTCGAGGACGTGCCGGAGTACGCGGGCCTTTCGGCGGAGGACCGCCGGCGGATCGAGTCGCTGCGGGCGCCGCTCCTGACCCGCAACGGCACGCCGGACCTGCTCGATCGCGACGCCACGTGGCTCGCCAAGAAGGAGTCGCTCGAGATCGTGCTCCGCGCACCTCTGTCGAACACGCGGCAGGCGGCGTTCGACGCCTTCCGGCGGAGGGAGGGGGAGGGCCTCGAATCGTTCGCAACGTGGTGCGCCTTCGCCGAGGCGTGGGGGCCGGATACGGCGCACTGGCCCGCCGATGCGCGCGACCACTCCGGGTCCGGGATCGCCGGGTACCGGAGGCATTTCGCCGGCCGCATCGAGCTGTTCGCCAAGCTCCAGTGGCTGCTCGACGAGCAGCTCGCCGCCGTGCAGGCCCGGGCGCTGGCCGCCGGCATGACGGCCGGCATCGTGCACGACCTCGCCGTCGGCGTGCATCCCGCCGGCGCCGACGCATGGGCCCTCCGCGACGTGCTCGCCGCGGACGTATCGGTCGGCGCGCCGCCCGACATGTACAACCAGCTCGGGCAGGACTGGTCGCAGCCCCCGTGGAGGCCCGACGCGCTCGAGGCCGCCGCATACATTCCCTATCGCGAGATGCTGCGCACGATC
Organism: Planctomycetia bacterium; assembly: GCA_009926295.1. GTDB lineage: Bacteria > Planctomycetota > Planctomycetia > Pirellulales > UBA1268 > RGVT01. The sequence continues at coordinate 17,438 of RFPF01000032.1, read as the reverse complement.
CTGAGGCACTCGGGTGGGATTCGTATCGACCATGCGCTGGGGCTGTTCCGCCTGTGGTGGATCCCGCGCGGGCTCGGTGCCGCCCACGGCACCTTCGTTCGATACGACCACGAAGCGCTCGCGGGCATCCTGGCCCTCGAAGCCCACCGGGCCGGCGCGTTCGTCGTCGGCGAGGACCTCGGCACCATGGACGGGTGGATCCGCCATGTCCTCGAGGAGCGCGGTCTCACCGGCACGTCGATCCTGTGGTTCGAGGGCGGCCCGGACGGCCGACCGCTGCCGCCGGAACGGTGGCGTGCCAACTGCCTCGGCACGGTCACCGTGCACGACATCCCTCCGACCGCCGGGTTCATCGCCGGCGAGCACGTGCGGCTGCGGCACGAGCTCGGCCTGCTCGCCACCGACGTGGACTCCGAGTGGGCCGGCCACCGGCGCTGGCTCGCGGCATGGGTCGACCTGCTCCACCGACGCGGCCTGCTGGACGCGAGCGTGACCGATCCGGCGGCCGAGCCGGAACGCACGATCGAGGCGCTGCACAGGCTGCTCGCCGCCACCCCGTGCCGGCTCGTGGCGGTGGCCGTGCCCGACCTCGTGGGCGACCATCGGGCCCAGAACCAGCCCGGTACGCACCTCGAATATCCGAACTGGCGGATTCCCACCTGCCGTGCCGACGGGACCCCGCTCTTCATCGAGGATCTCGCCACCGACGGCCGCTGCCGGCGGCTGCTCGACGCCGTGCGGGCGTCCACACTCGACTCGCCGTTCACGGGGTGAGGAACACCTCGTCGAGCCTTGCGACGTGGCGGGCGATGTCGGACGGCTCGAGGAAGCTCGACTCGAGGCTGTTGCGCAAGAGCGCGTATGCATGCGACGCGTCGAGCGGCAGGGCGGCACACGACTCGAGAAGGTTTTGGTTGACGTAGCCGCCGAAGTATGCCGGGTCGTCGGAGTGCACCGACGCCCTCAGCCCCGACGCGAGGAGCCGGGGCAGGCTGTGCGCGGCGAGCGTGTCGAACACGCGGAGCCTCACGTTGGAAAGCGGGCACACGGTGAGCGGGATCCGGTCACGCACGAGCCGTGCGACGACCGCGTCGTCCTCGAGGCAGCGCACGCCGTGGTCGATCCTCTCGGCCCCGAGGGCGTCGAGCGCGCCTGTGATCGAGGCGGGGGGCCCCTCCTCACCGGCGTGCGCCACGGCGTGCAGGCCGAGCTTCCGGCACCGGGCGAACACGGCGCGGAACTTCTCGGGCGGGTTGCCGCGTTCGCCGGAGTCGAGCCCGACGCCGAGCAGGTGCTCGAGGAACGGCTCGGCGCGCTCGAGAGTCTCGAACGCCTCGCGTTCGGAAAGATGCCGCAGGAAGCACATGATGAGACAGGCCGATATTCCCAGTTCGGTCCGGCCACGGGCGAGGGCACTGGAGAGCCCGCGCACGACGGTCTCGAAGGGCACGCCGCGTGCCGTGTGCGTCTGGGGATCGAAGAACATTTCGACCCGCACCACGTTGTCCGCGCGGGCCCGCCGCAGGTATGCCCACGCCATGTCGTGGAAATCGTCCTCCGTGCGGAGAACCGCCGCCGCGGCGTAGTAGATGTCGAGAAAGCTCTGCAGATCGGTGAAGGCATAGGCACGCCGCATGGACTCCGGCGTGGCGTAGGGCAGGGGGATCCCGTTGCGGGCGGCGAGGGCGAAGGCCATCTCGGGCTCGAGGGTGCCCTCGATGTGGATGTGCAATTCGGCCTTTGGCGCCATCGACACGCGGCGGGCGAGTTCGACGGGCGTGAAGGCTGGTAGGGCGTCCATGCCGGGTGTCCTCAGGTGGCGGCCACGACCGCGACCCTCGTCGTCAGCATGAGGGGCAGCGGGTTGCGCGGGTAGCGGCATTCGAGGAGGCCGGCGGCGAAGGTCGTGGCGACCGTGGCCGCGACGGTTCCCGCGGTCCGAGCCGGGCTCCACGCGGCTCGACGTCCACCGGGCCCGGCGAAAGTCGCGGGTCGGGGAGGTCGCCTGCCAGAAAAGAACCTCTGCCGGAGCCTCGTCGCTCGTGAGCCGCACCTCCATGCCCGCCGCACCGGGCAGCCGCGTCGAGTCGCAGGCCGGGAGCTGCTGCCTGCCGGCCACGTGGCGGCCGAACGCCGCGGCAAGGCCGCCGATGCGCATCTGCGAGAGCCCATGGCCGCCGTTGGGCTGATACGACACCCACTGCCGCCCCGCGAGCCCGGAAGCATAAAGGTCGAGCGCTTCGAGCGGCCAGTAGGGATCGTTCGTTCCCAGCACGATCACCTTCGGCTGCACGAGCCGCTCACGGTAGGCGTAGGGATCGATGATCCCGATGAGTTCGCGGCCGCGCGGCGAGGCCATCAGCCTCTCGATGTCGCGCTTCGTGTAGGGAACGAGCTTGTCCGAGAGGCCGCCGAAACTTTCCCGCTGCAGGGCGAAGTGCCGGTCGATCGAAAGCATGTCGATCACCATCGGCATCACCCCACGCACGCGGTCATCCACCGCTGCCGTCAGCCACGTGGTCCAGCCCCGCTTGCTCGCACCCGTGACCATGAACCCCTCGACGTCGAGCCCCCACTCGTCGCGGGCCACGGTCTGCGCCGCCGTCATCGCCCCGACCGCCGCCTTCACCATCGGCAGAAGGAGCGGCCACGAGGGATCGCCGGTGCGGGCATACTCGACGAACGTGTGGGCGATGAGGTCGTCTTCGTAGAGCCCGTCGAACATCGGCTGATAGGGAACCTGCCGCACGACTGCGCCCGGAAGGCCGGCGGCGCTGGCCGCGACGGCCAGCGCCTTGAGCGAGTCGCTGGGTGCCGACCCGAGGGCCCGCATGTGCTTCTCGGCGCCGCCGTCGATCCAGAGGAGCATCGTGTCGGTGTCGGGCGCGACGTCGCGCGGGAGAAAGAGCGAGAGTTCGTGCGTCCACTCCGTGCCACGCCACGCCTGGCTCACGAGCCGAAAGGTGCGAAAGCGGCCCCCCGCGTGTTCCCCGGCAGCCACGCTCTCGAGCCGCGTGGCCGGGTCGGCCGCATGGGCGTAGTCGGCCAGCACGGTCGCCTCGGCGGAGACGGCCTGCTGGCCGCGAAGCCGGCCGGCCGGCGCGGCGGCGACCGCGGCCAGCGTCCCCGCGCCGAAGAGTCGCCTCGTCATGCGGATGACCGCGTCATTGCGAGACATACGTGTCCTCGAATGACCGCAGATGGCGGCACATGTACTTCGCGGCGATCCTCCGCGCCTCGTCGAGCAGCCGGTCGCGCACGTCCTCCGGCTCGATCACCTCGACGTGTTCGCCGAGCGCGAGCAACTGCGGGATCATCTCCTCGTCGTGGGCCCGGTCGATCGCGACGATGATCCCGCCGTCGTCGCGATCCTCGATCCGTTGCCGCGGGTGGAACGGCCGTTCCTCCGCCCAGCGGGCCCGTGCGGAGCCGATGCGCAGCCGGTAGGCCCGCGGTCGATCCGGAGACCGGAAGAGCGTGATGCTGTCGGCGAGGAGCGTCTCCACGGGGATGCCGCGGCGCGTGAACGTCTTGGCCGAGGGCTTGGCGTCGAGCACGCGGTCGAGCTTGAAGAACCGGATCGCCTCGTCGTCGCGGCCGCTTTTCCCGGGCACACGGTAGGCCGCGATGTAGACGCTGCCGTCGTAGATCACGAGCGCCTCCGGCCGGATGACGATCCGCCTGGGCTTCTCGTCGGCAAGCCCCTGGTAGCGCAGGCCGAGTTCCAGCGAGCCGAGGATCGCGCGGTTGATGGCCGTCAGCAGCCGCGGGCCGTACTTCCCCCCGCTGCGGGGCGGATGGACGACGAGCCCGTCCTTGTGCGCGGCGACATAATCGCGCAGCTCGGGCGTGGCGATCGCCTCGACCTTCGCGAGCAGCTGGCCGATGCCCCGCCAGTAGAAGGTGCCCGCCAGCGGCACCAGGAACTCACGGGCCACGAGCAGCGAGAGGAGCTCCGGCAGCGACACCGCCGGCGAGGACAGTTCGCCCCTGCCGCGGCCCGGCACGATCGACCAGGCGTGGGCCGCGGTGCCCCGGGGCGTGCGGACCCTCGTCCGCTTCACCGCGTAGCCGAACTTGCCGAGGAAATCGACGTCGCGCCGGATGTTCTTGTCGGACATCTCGTCGATCACGCCGCGGTCGCGGAGTCCCGCCTTGATCTCGGCGATCGTCATCGGGCGACGTGCCCCGAAGAGCATGTCGATGAGGTGGAACACTCGGAGCAGTTGTTCGTGGCGGCTGATCGAATCCATGCGACGTCTCCAGCGAGCCGGCCATGCCAGGCCCCAAACAGGATACCCGCTGCCTACGCCCCGATCTCAGCCTGCAGCTCCAGCCACCGTTCCTCGGCCGCCACCAACCGTTCCGCCACGGCGGAGGCCTCCGTGTGGAGGCGCAGCGCCTCGGCCGGGTCGGTCGCAGCGAGCAGGGCCGCGTTCCGCTCCCGCTTCTCGGCGTCGAGACGGGCGATCAGCCGCTCGAGGTTGGCTATCTCCTTGCGAATCTCGCGATCGCTTCGGCCGCCCGTCTTTCGGGGTGCCGGCGGCGTTGCCGTCCGCCGCCCGCCCGCCGCCGCGGGGCGGGCACCGGCCTCGGCCGCGTCGATTTCCTGGGTCACGGCGGCGAGGTACGCGGCGTAGTCGCCCAGCGAGTTGACGACGCGGCCCTTGTCCACCTCGATCACGGTCGTTGCCACGGTTCGCATGAACGAGCGGTCGTGGCTCGTGAAGATGACGGTGCCTTCGTACTCGACGAGCGCCCGCGCGAGCGCGTCGACCGTCTCCACGTCGAGGTGGTTGCCAGGCTCGTCGAGCACGAGCACGTTGAAGGGCCCGAGCAGGAGCCCGGCCATGCAGAGCCGTGCCCGCTCGCCGCCGGAGAGCACGCCGATCCGCTTTTCGACGGCCTTTCCGCGGAACAGCATCGCCCCGGCGAGGTCGAGGATCTGCTGCTGTTTCGTGCCGAGGCGGGCCTGCCGCTCGAGGTGGCCGAGGACGGTGTCGTCCGACGGGAGGCTCGTGTAGACGTGCTGGGCGTAGGTGCCGATCTCGCAGCCGTGGCCCCATTTCAAGCCTCCCGCGAGCGGCGGCAGCGAGCCGACCAGCGTCCGTAGAAACGTCGTCTTGCCCTGGCCGTTGTCACCAACGATCGCGGCCCGCGAGCCGTGCACGATCTCGACGTCGATGCCCGCAGCGATCGTCCGAGCGGGAGTCTCCGGGCCGGCCGCGTAGCCGATCGCGAGGTCGCGGCAACGAACGGCCGGCCCCTGCCGCGGCGACACGGCGGGGCAGCGGATCGTCGCCGTCGGCGTCGCCGACTCGGCCTCCTCGATCTCGAGCCGCTCCAGCTGGCGGCTCTTCGACCTGGCGCGTGAGGCCGTCGACGCGCGGGCCTTGTTGCGGGCGATGAAGTCCTCGAGCTGCCGTCGCTTGGCGAGCACGGCGGCGTTGGTGCGCTCCACGTGCTCCAGTTTTTCACGTTGGTGTTGCAGGAACGCCTCGACCTTTCCGGGAAACACGGTGAGCCGGCCATGGGACAGGTCGAGTGTCTGGTCGCACGTGGCGCCGAGGAAGGCGCGGTCGTGCGACACGATCAGGCAGGCCTCGCGATAGCCGTGGAGAAAGTGCTCGAGGAGGATCTGCGTGCGCAGGTCGAGGAAGTTCGTCGGTTCGTCGAGGAGCAGGAGCGTGGGCTCGTGGAGCAGGAGGGCCGCGAGCTTGAGCCGCGTCTGCCAGCCGCCGGAGAGTTTTTGGACGGGGCCGGCCAGCTGGGCCGTCTTGAGCTCGAACCGCCCGGCGACTTCGCCGCACTTCCAGTCGGGCCGGCCACTGTCACGCACGAGGTATTCGAGCGCCGTCTCGCCGGGCAGGAACGGGTCGTGCTGGCGGAGGTAGCCCAATTTGAGTCGCGGGTGGCGGACGATCTCCCCGGAGTCGAGTTCCTCCTCGCCGAGGATGATCTTGAGGAGCGTGCTCTTTCCGGCGCCATTGCGGCCGATGAAGCCGATCTTGCCGTCGTCGGTGATCGTCGCCGACGCGTCGTCGAGGAGCACCTGGTCGCCGTATCGCTTCGACGCGTTCTTGATCTCGAGCAGGACGGCCATCAGGTCTTAAACACAGTCCGCCCGGATGGCGCACTCTCGGGCCCGGCTGGCGATGGCCAGGAGGGCATCGCCGGCGTGATGCAGCGGAGGGCATGGGACTCGAACCCACAACCCCTTTCGGGGCACGACATTTCCAGTGTCGCCGCTAGCCATTCGCTTACCCTCCGGAAAGCGTGCCGATTATACCGTTGATCCGGGACGCCGCGACGAGGCTGCAGAACGGCCGGGCGTGGCCGGATCGCGCGGGCGTCCTAGAGTCTTCCGGAGGCACCCATGTATCGCCCGAACACTGACCAGGAAAAGTTGTTCCAGGTGGCAGCCGCCTGCCAGGAAGCCATCCTCGCCCAGAAGCAGCGGGAGGCGCGTCAAGGCTACGGTCTCGACGACTACACCGAGGGGCGGATCGTCGGCGCCGCCAGCCTCGCCCGCAGGATCATGCGGGTGCTGTCGGGAGACGGCTTGAATGCGGCGGATCTGAGAACAGGGGGAGCACGGCCACGGACGAACGCCATGCGTTGAGCGGGCGGAAGCACTCGGCAGGATCACCGCGTCGCGGCACCGACGTTCCGCGGCTCGGATCCCGACCCCTTCCGCTCCCGCTCGGTGGCGCGCCACTCCCATGGTGGCGTCGGCTCCTTGTCGGCCCACAGCCCGCGTTTCTCCGTCCGGGCCTCCCGCTCGGCGGAGGCCAGTTCGGGGCTGTGGTCATAGCGGACGTAGTGCCACGCGAAGCCCGCCTTCACCAACTCGACGTTCACGTCCTCGCCGTCGACCTCCACGCGGGCCAGATCGCGGCCGTAGCGGTCGGTGCCATGGAGCCTGAACGTGGCGGTCTTCTTCACCGTCAGCCGGCCGAGGGCCTCGCGGGCCTTCGTGCCGAAAGGCTGATTGGTTTCCGGGGCGTCGATCCCGTGGAGCCGTACCTTGTGCCGCTTGTCGTCTTCATCGAGGGCGGTGAGCGTGTCGCCATCGCTCACACCCACGACCTTCCACGTCGCGGTCCGCACCGGTTCGGCGGCACCGCCGCCGACGGAGGCGAAGATCGCGACGGCGGCGACCATCCAGCGGATCATGCCAGGCTCCTCGAGCGACTAACCGATCTCTCCCCGATCCAGCAGGCCGTCGATCAGCGCGCTTCGCGTGTCGAGCGACGTCGTGCTGAGCCCCGCCTCGGGCTGCTGGAGGATCTCCCGGAGCTTGAGCAGCCTCCGGCCTCCCGACTGGGCATCGTAACTGTTGAAGGCGATCGTGAGCCGGCGGTCGGGATCGATCTCCCGGCCCTCGTGGCGGATCGCGGCGGGCGTGCCGTCGGCGCCGCGCGTCACCTCGAACGGCCAGAGCGTGCGGTCCGACTTCTTGTCACCGGCATCCTCCGCCACGATCGTCAGCAGGTCGCGGGCCCTGACGTTCGCCGTGGCGAGCATGTTCTCGTAGGGGATGATTTTCCAGCAGTCGCCCACGGTCAGATCACCTGCCGGAAGGTCTCCGGTGGCGAACGTGCCGTGGAACACTCCCTCCACCGGCGTCTGGTTGCGGCGGAGCGCCGCGGCGAACGTCTCGCAGAGCAGTTTCGCGAGGTCGCACCCGCGGCCCTTGCCGTCGAGTGGCCGCCTCACGGTCGCCACGCGGCGGGCGAGCTGCTCGTCGGCCTTCGCGAGGTCGGGCCGGGCCCTTTCCATCACCGCAGGGTCGAGCTCGAAGCGGTCGTCCATCAGGAGGGTGAATGCCCTGCGTTCCACGAGCCGGCGGCTGTCGACGTCGAAGGTGAGGTCGATGCGGCCGCAGTGGATGCCGTGGTAGCTCGCCTGGGAGCAGAGGACGTCGTGCAGCGTCCACGCCGGCTGGTTCTGGTGCGAATGCCCCGCGAGGTAGATGTCGACGCCCTTGGCATCGCGCAGGAGTTCGCGCACGGGATTGGCGTAGTCGTCCTGGAACCGCCAACCCATGTGGCCCATCACCACGATCGCGTCGGGTTTTTCCCCCCGCAATTCGCGGAGGCTTTGGGCGAGCACCGCCGCTGGATCGGTGGCTGCCGCCCCGCCGAGAGTCTCGGGGGCGAGCCAGTAGGGGAGGCCGGGCGTGATCAGGCCGACGAGACCGATCCTGAACCCGCCCACCTCCTTCACCATCCACGGCTTCACGCCGGCCCAGGCGCCGCTGAAGTCACCCGGCTTCCGGCCCGCCCGCTCGACGTTGCCGGTGAGCACCGGCATCCGCGACAGCGCGAGGTTCGCCTCGAGCTTCTCCGGGCCCCAGTCGAAGTCGTGGTTGCCGAGCGTCCATGCGTCGTAACCGAGACGGTTGAAAAGATCGATCATGATCGTGCCGCCCGTCCCGAGGCTCACCGCCGTGCCCTGCACGACGTCGCCGACGTCCACGGTGAGCGAGTGCGGCGAATCCCGCCGCCACTGGCGGATGCACGTGGCGCAGCGGGCCAGGCCGCCAACGTCGTCGAGCCCCTCGTAGGTGCTCGTGGGCAGGATCCGGCCGTGGAGGTCGGTCGTGTGGAAGATCGAGACCGTGCGGGCCCGGCCGAGGTCACGGGCGGTCGCCACGCTTCCGCCGGCCAACCAGGCCGCGCCGGCGCCGCCAGCGGCCGTCGCGAGAAAGTCACGCCGCGTCTGCGTCCAGTTTTTCGAACGGCTCATGCCCACGCGCGAACCCGAGGCCTGGTGCCGGCCCGCTCAGCACCCTGCTCCTGTGCGGCCGTCACCGCAGCATAGTCGCGGAACGCCGCCGCCTGCACGGCCGCCGGGAAATCCCGGCCTGCCGCCCGGACCGTCTGGCCCCAGGTGGCCATGGCCGCCGTTGTCGTGGACCGCGTCCCGGTCGCCAGCCACTTGGCGAACGTGTTCCAGCCGGTGGCCTGGCAGAAGGCGGCGGCATCGGTGGCGTAGGTGCCGAGGTACGCGTCGGTCGAGGTCGTGGGCAGGTAGATCGAGATACCCGCGGTTCCCCGGGCGTCGGGCGTCTTCGAGGCGACCGCGGCCGCGATCGCGTTCCGGACCCCGGTGGCGGCGTCGCGGACGGCCTGCGGCAGGCTCGTCGAAGCGGCCACGCCGGTCACGAACTTGCCGAGGTCGCGGAACGACGTGACGTCGAACCCGACGCTCGCGTTGGCCGCCGCAAGGATCGTCGTGCGGTTGGCCGCCGTGAGGCCCACGGTCGAGTCGACGAACTGCTTGATCGCTCCCTGGAGCGTCGAGGTGGCCGAGGCGAGGACGCCGGAGAACGTGTCGTAGACGCCGTCGGACTTGTACTGGTTCCAATAGCTCGCCGTCATGCCGGCAATGACCTGCGAAACGGTCACGGCCGCCGGGTCGGCGACCTTGAGCGCGGAATAGGCCGTCGTGTAGTCCTGACCGGAGCCGTTGATCGACTCCTCCGACGCCACGAACGCGCCGCCAGCGGCGAGGTTCGGGGCGACGGCCGCGCCGACCTCGGCCATCTGCATCAGGCAGTTGTCGTAGGAGACGATGTCGAACTTCGGCATGCCGGCCGTGGCGAGGGCCGTGCCCATCTCCCCGAGCGTGAGGGCATCGTCCGCCGATTCACTGTCGAACTGCGAGCCGTCGGTGCCGCCGCCATGGCCCCACATCTGGAGCACGTAGCGCTGGGCGGGCGCCTGCGCGACGCCCCACTTGACGAAGTCCACCAGCGTCGCCGGAGAACCGGTGTTTTTCTCGCCGAACGAGAGGTCGAACGTGGAGGCGATCGTCGTGGTGCTCGAGTCGGCCTTGAGCACCGACCGCCCGTACGTGCGCCAGGCCGACTGCGTGCCGCCGCCCGTGGCGTAGGCCGTTCCGACGCCCGACTTCGGCTGGTCCCACGACACGACGATCTTCACTCCCGCCGGCGCTCCGACGAGGAACTTCTCCATCTCGTTGATGTCGTTCTTGGCGTCCGTGTTGAGGTTTTCCCCGGTCATGTACACGAGGATCGTCCACGCGCCGCCTGCCGGCGTCGGGGGCGGCGTCACCGGGGGCACGTCGGCGATCGTGGCAAGCGCCGTCGACACGCCGACCGAGGCGCCGCTCACCGATGAGATCCGCATCTGGAACGACTCGTCCGACTCGACGGTCGAGTCGGTGAGGGTCGCCACGGTCACCGCCTTCGTGGTCTCGCCCGCGGCGAACGTGAGCGATCCACTGACCGCCGTGTAGTCGGCCCCGGCCGCGGTCGTCACGTCGCGTGTTGCGTACCCGACGCTCACGGCCGTCGACGCCGCCCGGGAGAGCGTGAACGTGAACGTCGCCGTGCCGCCCTCGGCCACCGGCGTCGCCGGGCCCGCCACCGAGACGGTCCGTGGCGCGTCGTCGTCGTCGAGAATCGTGCCGGTGGCGGTGGAACGGCCGAGCGTCGCGTTCGTCGGATTCGAGAGCATCACCTGGAACGCCTCGTCGGCCTCGATCCGCGTGTCGCCCCGCACAGCGACCGTCGCCGTGGCGGTGCGTTGGCCCGAACGGAACGTGAGCGTGCCGGATGCGGCCGTGTAGTCGGCGTCGGCCGTGGTCGCCGTGCCGTCGAGAGTCTGGAACTGCACCGTCGTGGTCTGCGTCGCCGCGCTCGACAGCGACACCACGAACGCAAGGCTTCGCGTGCCGTAGTTGCCCTCGACAACGCGGGCGTCGGCGATCGACACGGTCGGAAGCGGGGCGACCGCGAGCAGGGCCCTCGGCTCCAGCTGCTCGGCTCCGCGAAGCATCCGCCGACGTCGAGACACCGTGGCCGTGGTCGTCCGCCGAGTCAGGGGTGAGTTCATCGGATCGAGCCTCCTTGCGGCGATTTTCCGGGCCACGGACAACAATGTTTACGACTTCGTCGCCGCATCATCAAGATCAGCACGCCGGCGGCGGCGAGCCCCCAGGTCGAGGGTTCTGGAACGGCCGCGATGGTGCCCGTGCCCACCAGCCCGCCGCCGGCGACCATCGCCAACCGCACGAGCGGCGCATCGTTGTAACCGCCCTGCCCGTAGAGGCCGCTGGCGAGGATGTCCTGGAGGTCGGACACGTCGACCACGCCATCGAAATTGAAGTCGCCGTCGGCCCACGCGGCGGGCACTCCCGATCCATATTTGCCCGATGCGAGAATGTTCTGCAGGTCGCTGACGTCGACCATGCCGTCGAGGTTCGTGTCGCCCTCCGCGGCGAACCCGAATGTCACGGAGCCGTCGCCATTGTCCAGCCAGCCGACGGCTCGGAAGGGGGTCGCGGCCGCCGCGCTCGAGGTGATGCCGCTCGTGCCACCGTTGAGCACCGCGACGATCGCCGCCGCGACCCCGTCGCCCGTCATCCCGCCCGCCACCGTCAGCGTGCCCAGGCCCACGTCGACGAGGCCGCCATTGGCGAGCGACGGAACCGTCGCCGCGACCTGCGGACCGACCGTCAGCGTGGCGCCGGCGGCCACCGTCACCGGGCTCGAAGCGAGGGCCCCGGCGTTGCCGAGTTGCAGCGTGCCCTGCGACACCGTCGTCGGGCCGGTGAGCGTGTTCGCGAGGCCGAGCACGAGCGTGCCGGCGCCGGACTTCACGACCGGCGTCGTGCCGGTGAGAACGGCCGACTGCGTGACCGTCGAGCCCGAGGCCACCGTGAACGTGATCGGGCCGGCCTGGCCGCCAGCCTTGGTGAACACGAGGTCGATCTCGTTGCCATTCTTCGCCACGCTGAACGTGCCGCCGGCCGTGCCGTTGGCGAAGCCCCCGGCACCGTTGAACGCCGCCGTGTTCACCTGGAACCTGTCAGCGGCGAATCCGGTGATCCCGCCGGCTGCAGTGGCGATCTTCCACGTGAAGTCCCGCGTCGCATCGAAGCCCGCAGCCGCGCCGCTCGCGGGAGTGCCGGATCCGGATGACAGGCTCCAGAGGTTGATCTGAAACGGAGCCGAGGACGTGGCTGCGATGTCGAGGGAACCACCGATGTCGAGCAGGTCCCAGCCGGTTCCAGCCACGCCGGTGGCGTCGCTGATCTGCCAATTCAAGTCGCCGCCGCTCGCCCACGTGACGCCCTGCGTCACCGACAGGACCCCGATCCCGTTGCCGGGCTCGAGCGTCGCCCCGGAGCCCACCGCGATCGCCCCGGCGACCGTCCCGGCCCCCCGAATCGTCTGCGTGCCTGGCACGGCATACGCGGCCGCCCTCGCCGACACGTCGAACGTGGCTCCGGCCGCCACCGCCACGAGCGGGGAATCGGCGATCGACCCCGCCGCACCGAGTGCGAGCGTGCCCTCGTTCACGATCGTGTCGCCGCCGTAGGTGTTGGCTGCGGCAAGCGTGAGACGCTCCGCCCCGACTTTCGTCAGATCGTAGCCGTTGCCGCCATCGACGACCGGCGCGGCGAACACGACCTCGGCCGTGCCGCCAGAGGAGTTGGTGACGCCGACGCTTGCCGCGCCGTCGAGCGCGACCGTGCCCGTGTACGTGGTGGTGCCCTTGTAGCGCACGACGGGAAGCGAACTCGATGAAAACGCACCGCGGTAGTCGAACGTGAGCGTGCTCCCGTTTCCGATGGCGATCGGAACGTTGAAACCGGTCGTCACATGATCGCCGGCGGCACCGCTGCGGTTGATCGCGAGCGTGGAGTCGGCTTCCACCGTGATCGAGACGCCCGTGAGCTTCGTGTTTTCACCGCTGTCGCCGGTGAGTTCGAGCGTCCCGCCCGCGAGCTGCACCGCATTGCCCGCACCGAGCAGCCCCACGAGCGACGCGCCGCCGCGGTCGAGGTTCACGACACCCGCCTCGACCCGCACAGCCACGTTGCCGAGCCCCCCCGCCTGCGAGAGCGCGAGCGTGCCGAGGCCGCGCTGTGCGAGCGTGCCGTCGCCCGTCACGGCACCGGAAAGGCGGACGTCGTCCGAACGGTCGAATGCGAGCACCGTGCCGGCAGACAGGTCGAGCGGACCGGTCGCGGCGATCGCGCCCCGCGTGCCGCCGTCGCCCACCACGACCGTGCCCGCGAACAGCGTCGTGCCGCCCGTGTACGAGCTCGAGCCCGTGAGCGTGACCGTGTTGCCGCCCTCCTTGAACAGGCCTCCGGAGCCGCTCACGGCGTTCGCGATGGTGAGATCGTCGGCACGATCGATCACGAGCGACGACCCGGCCGCGAGCAGCTGCACGCCGCCCGCCACCGAGCCCGCCGCGCCGCCGGCCCCGAGCCGCAGCTGCCCGGCTTCGACGGTCGTGCCGCCGCCATACGCGGCATCGGTCGCGATCGTCACGGTTCCGTCGCCGATCTTGCGGATCCCGCCGCCGCCGCCGATCGATCCGGAGAAGACGACGCTCGCCCCGCTCGCGGCCAGCACGTTCGCCGACGAGCCGAGCGTGACGGGACCGGAGAATTCGACCGCCCCTCCGACGACGTCGGTGCCGAGCGTCGCGAACGCCGTCACCTCGGTGCCCAGCGCCGCCGCGTTGAACTGGATGTTGTCGAGCCGCACGTTGCCCGACGAGTTCGTCGCCCCGTCGAACGTCACCTTCACGTAGCCTTTGGCGAGATCGTTCAGCCCCGAGATGCTGTTCAGGGTGATGAGCCCGAAGCTCTGCGGGATGTCGGTCACGCCGAGCGTCTGAAACGTCGTCCACGTCGTGCCATCGGTGCTGTAGGACCACGTCTCGGTCGTGAACGCCGTCGAGGTACGCTGCTCGGCGAGGCTGACGACGAGGTTCTGCTTGCCGGTCATGTCGACCGTGAACACGGCCGACTTGCCGTTGGCCGCATACGTCGCGCCGCTGGCCGATCCGCCGATGAGGGCGACGGCGCCGGCGGTCGTCGTCGTGCTGAACCCCGGCCCGGCGTTCACCGTGCCGGTGCCGCCGAACGCCGTGAGCTCGTTGCCGACCGTGCCGGTGACCCAGGCGCTCGACCCATTCGAGCCGTCGAAATAGAGGGTGCCGGCACCGAAGTTCGCCTGGAAGACAGTGGGCGTCGCCGGGGCGGCGGCGATCACGGTGCCCCCGGTCGCGGCCGTCTGGAAGTCCCAGCCCGCGATGAGCGAGCCCGTCGCTCCCGTGCCCGAGGCGGCGACTGTGATCGCGTTGGCAAGCGTCACACCCGAGCCGGCCACGAGCGATGCGTTGCCGACGCTCACAGGACCGCTTCCGAGCGCCGAATTGGCGGTGGCCGCGAGCGTGCCGGAGTTGATTGTCGTGCCGCCGGCATACGTGTTGTCGCCGCCGAGCGCGAGGGACCCCGCGCCCGCCTTGACGACCGCGGCCGTGCCGCTCACCTGCGCAAGAACGGAGTTGACGATCGTCGACACGCCGCTGTCGGTGGTGATCGTGCTCGAGGCTCCGCCCACCAGCGCGATCGTTCCACCGGTCAGGGTGTAGCCCGTCGTCGCGAACTGGAGGCCTCCAGGCGGGGAGACGGTGCCGCCGACGGTCACGGTGCCGGCCGTCCCGGCGAAGGTCACCGTCCCAGCCGTGGCGAGCGAGCCAAAAGCCGTGCCGGCGATCGTGGTGGCGAACGTCGAGCCACTGGTCGTCCAGATGCCGCTGCCCCCGACGCCCGCGGTCGCCCCGTTGGTGTCCCAGAACAGCCCGGTGGTCGCAGGCGGTGGGGCGACGCTGCCCGAAAGGGAGAGCGAGAAGTTGTCGATGGCGAGCGCCTGGGCGTTGGTACTGCCGCCACTGCCGATGTAGTCCCAGCGGAGGTAGTAGGACGCCCCGGACGTGATCGTCGAGTTGATCGCAAACGGGCTCACCGACGAGGTGACGACCGAACTGATCGTGGCGGTCGTCGCATCGGCAACATAACTCTTGTCGCCGCCTGTGAAACTCGTCCACGTCGTGCCGTCCGCCGAACCGTAGAACTTCCAGTCGAAGGCCCGCGACCCGTTGCGATATTTTTCGTAGTTCCAGCCGAGCGTCATCGACGACACGTCGCCGCCGGTGTTGTTCGTGAAGCCGAACAGGATCGACTTCGGGCTGGTGTAGCTGCTGCTGGTGAGAAAGCCGATCGCCTTGTCGGTGCCGCTGGCGAGGATCCCATCCACGAAGAGATACGCGCCGCCACTGACCGACGTCGTGAGCGCGCCCGTGCCCGTCAGGCCGGCGCTCTTCGTCGTCGCGGTCGTGTTCCCGGTGCCGGACCAAACGGGCGCCGTGCCCGACGCGAACATCCACCCGGTCGGCAACGTGGCCGCGGAGGACGTCGTGATCGCGTTGAAGTCCTGGCTGTACGCGGTCGTTGTCAGAGACGCCGTGGTCTGGGCGATGGCCGCCGGGGCCAACGCCATGCATGCGGCCGCCACCATGATGGACTGCCGCATCAGAATGCCCCTCGGGGCCCGGCCGGCAAACGACAGCATCCGTCTTCCTCCCTGGATCCCGTGGGCTTCGCCCGAGGCCCCCGCAGTATTCGCGAGAAAGGTGAGATTTTTATGAGCGGCCTTGGCCGGGGTTGCAGTCTTCCGAGAGGGCGGCTATGATGCGAAGGTCGATGTGGATATCGACATCTTTTTGAAAGGGAAGCTACTGACCTCGTACGAACGGCGTATCGACATCTTTTTGAAAGGGAAGCTACTGACCTCGTACGAACGGCGTTGCGGCGGATCGCCGCGGTCTTAGGACCGCGTCAGGCGAACCGGCGAGGCGGGTTCGAGGTTGGTGCTTCCATCTGGCTCATCGCCTTCTGCGGTGAGGTTCCGACCGGAAGCGACAGTCTGGAAGTCGTTTTCTCGGTGGTTCCCGGTTCTCAAATCCGATGCCGCGGGTCGTCCGGCGGGGTCTCGCGTACCCGATGGATTTTCACCCGAGGAACCTGGTCATGACCCCGAGAAATTTCGCGAAAGCGCTCGCGTTCGCGGCTCTGCTCTCGTTCGGCCCACTCACTGCAGGCACTGCTCTCGCCGGCATGTTCAGCATCGCCAACCTCTCGCTCCCGTCGGGCACGACACCCAACGGAACATCGTGGGCGTCGCTGTCCTCGGGCACGACCCCCGTCGCCTACTTCAACATCGGCACGGGCGAACTCCAGATCGATCCGAAGGGCAAGGCGCTGAGCAGCTTCAACTTCCGCTATGGCTCGTCGACCGTGACGGGCACGACGGTCGGGCCGTTCGTGTATTCGTCGGGAACCGGATCGCTCGCGCAGGGCACCACGGTTCCCGCCGGCACGTGGACGTTCGCCCCCACGACCGTTCCGGCGAACCTCGGCGGAGCGTTCTACTCCCTGACGACCGGCACGAGCGCGACGAACGCCTCCTCGGGCAGCACGTACTTCGACGTGCCCTGGAGTTTCGGGATCGTGGCCCCGACGCCCACGGGCGGCGGCACGTGGACGCAGGCACTCGTGTATTCGAGCACGCTCGGCGAGGGCTTCCGCTCGGCGACGAGCGGCCTCACGACCGGCTTCACGGCCAACTGGCTCGGCTTCGGGAACGGCGTCGGACTCTTCGACTACACCGTCAACGGCGTCACGGGCAAAGGACTCGGGGCCGTGATCCCGGTCGTCGCGGTGCCGGAGCCCTCGACGCTCGTGCTCGCTGGACTCGGAGCCGGTGCGATCGGCTTCGCCGGCCTTCGCCGTCGCGTGAGGGCTCGATAGCAGCGGGAAGGTCCATCGAGGGGAATCCACGAGTTTTCCGAGCATGGCGTGGAATATTTTCCGTCTTCGAGTCGGATTGCCGCGCGGGACGACGCGGAGGCGTTCGTCGCTCGTGCATTTCGAGCGGCTCGAGGAACGCACCGTCCTCACGACGATAGTGCCCGCGTTCAACGCTCCCCAGCTGAGCACGATCTCGATCGGCGACAGCCCGGGCGTGCTGTCGCTGCGGTTCAGCTCGAACAACACGGCGATCGCCGCCGCCATCGCCAAGGTGCCGACGAGCGTCGGGCCGCTCACGAGCGTCTCGATCGTCGACTTCGGCACCACGATCTACACCGGCTCGCTCGACGTCACGAACACGCTCAACCGCATCCGGGCCGGGGGCAGGTCGATCGACACCAACGACGGCTCGGTCTACACCAACTCCAACGGCGCGCTCTCGCCGCGATCGGGCACCTGGTTCGAGTTCGTGGTGGACCCCAGGACCGGCACGAACCGGAGTTTCTCGGGCGTCACGTTCCCGGGCCCGATGCGGCTCCTGCTCAACACCGACGGCACGACCTATTTCACCGGTAATCACTATTCGAGCTTCGTGTCGCTCTGGAAGCCGGGCTCCGCCCCCCTCCCGACGATCGGCTCGCTCACGATCGGCCCCTCGACGGTCGTCGCCGGCGGCAGCTTCACGCTCTCGGCCAACAACGTCGCCGAGACCGGAGGCAGCGTGACGGGCGTGAAGTTCTACCGCGACACCAACGGCACGGGAGGCCTGCAGGTCGGCTCCGACACGCTCGTGG
>RFPF01000310.1 GCA_009926295.1 Planctomycetia bacterium | reverse complement strand
GCTCCGGCACGGCGACGATCCCACCGATCTGGCCGAACCCGGTGGCATACGTGCTCGCCAGAGAGCCGTCCGGCCCGAACCGGTAGATGTTCCCGCTGCCGCTCGGGCTGCCCGCGAGCAGTCCGCCGTCGGAGAGCAGGGCGAGCGAACCGACCTCGAACGCACTTCCCGCACTCGCGAACGCCGTGGTCACGTCCGTGCCGAGGTTCGTCTGGACGATCGTCCCGGTCATGATGCTCGCGGTGAAGAGCGTGGAGCCGTTGATGGCCAGGCCGGTCGGGCCGTAGAGCCCGCCCGAACCGCTGGCGACCATCTCGCCGATGTAGCCGCCCGTCGCGTCGAAGCGTTTGACCGATCCTGAGGCTATTCCAGTGAGGAAGTTGTACGTCTGGTCGCTCACGTACAGCCTGCCGTCGGAGGCGATCGCCAGGCCCGGGCTGCTCGCCAGCGAACCGCCCGACGTGTAGTCGCTGACGCTGACGGAGCCCGTGGTGGCTCCTGCCAACCGGACGACGGCGCCCGTGTTCTGGTAGAAGGGATTGCGGCCCACGAGCAGGTCGTTGCCCTTGAAGGCGAGACTGCCCGGAAACACGTCGTAAAATGCGAACGTGTGCACCGGAGATAGCGTGTTCGTGGTCAGGTTGAATCGCGTGATGCGCGGGGCGTATGCCCCGCCGTCCCCCGCCTCGCCGATGTACAGATTCCCGTCGGGGCCGAGTGCCAGCGCGGCCGGCGACACCGTCGACCCGGAGCCCGAGAGCACCGTCGCGGTGCCGGCCGGATTGGCCGTGTCGAAGCGGACGAGAGCGCCCGTCGAAAAACTCGTGAAGTACGCGATGTCGGCCCGGGCCGGAGCGTGAACGAGGCAGGCCAAGGCGATGCAGGCGGGCAGGCATGCCGCGGCGAACCGGGTGACGGACGAACGTTGCATGGTGGGTTCCGGAATGGGCACAGCCAATGGGCGTCATCATCACCACGGCATCGGGCCGATGCAAGAAATGGGCCACACCCCCCCGAACCACGGTGAAATTGCCCGACTAGGATTCGAACCTAGACAAAGGGAACCAAAATCCCTTGTGCTACCGTTACACCATCGGGCAGGACGTGCAGATTGTAGCGTCATCCAGGGACGGTTTTGGATCAGGCAAGCGGGATGCTCGCCCCACGTCACGTGCCGCAAAACGTGCGGTAAGGGCCGCAGCCGGCCGGTGGGCCGCCGCGGTAGGACTCGTTCGCCGCGGTTGATTCATACGGCGAGCGGAGAGCGGCGAGGAGCCGATCGAATGGGCCGAGGTCGCCTGCCTCCGCAGCCGTGAGGGCCTCCTCGACGCGGTGATTGCGCGGGATCACGACCGGATTCGCCCGCCTCGTCCGTGCGTCTGCAGGCGACGCCGTCTCGCGGGCGAGCCTTGCCTGCCACGCCTCGCACCACGGGGCGGCGACCGACGACAGATCGGCGAAGGTCGCCGTGAAGTCGGCCCCGGTTGCCTGCATCCAGCGCAGGAGCGCCATGAAAAGTTCGCGATCCCCCGGCTCCTCGGTGGCGAGGCCCAGCTTGGCCCGGGCCCCGGCGAGCCAGTGCCGCTCGAACCGCGTCGGAAACGTGTCGAGCAGGCCGCGAGCCCGGTCGAGGGCGGCTTCGGTGCCGCCCGGCATGAGCGGCAGGAGGCTCTCGGCGAGCCGGGCGAGGTTCCAGTGGGCGATCGCCGGCTGGTTGGCGTAGGCGTAGCGGCCGTCACGGTCGATCGAGCTGAACGTCGTGGCGGGATCGTACGCATCGAGAAACGCACAGGGGCCGTAGTCGATCGTCTCGCCCGACACGGCCATGTTGTCGGTGTTCATCACGCCATGCACGAAGCCTACGAGCATCCACTTGGCGATGAGGGTCGCCTGACGCTCCACGACCGCCTCGAGAAACGCTGCCGCCTTTTCGTCAACGTGCGCAAGGTCGGGGTAGTGCCGGGCCACCGCATGGTCGAGGAGCGCAGCGAGAAGAGTCGTATCGCCCAGGGCCGCGGCGTATTCAAACGTGCCGACGCGGATGTGGCTCGCGGCCACGCGCGTGAGCACGGCCCCCGGCAGGGGCCGCTCGCGGAGCACCGCCTCACCCGTCGTGGCGACGGCGAGGCTCCGGGACGTGGGGATCCCGAGGGCGTGCATTCCCTCACTCACGAGGTATTCCCGCAGCATCGGCCCGAGCGCCGCCCGGCCGTCGCCATTCCGCGAGTAGGGCGTGCGGCCCGACCCCTTGAGCTGGATGTCGAACCGTCGGCCGTCGGGCGTGAGTTGTTCGCCGAGGAGGATCGCCCGCCCGTCACCGAGGTTCGTGAAGTGGCCGAACTGGTGGCCGGCATAGGCCTGCGCGAGCGGCTCGGCCCCAGGGGGCACCTCATTGCCGGCGAAGACGGCGGCGCCTGATTCGCGAAGGACGTCGGGATCGAGCCCGAGGTCGCGGGCGAGGGGATCGTTGAGCGAGACACACCGAGGATCGCGGACGGGCACCGGCATCGTGCGGGTGAAGAGTGCCTCGGGCAGCCGGGCGTAGGAGTTGTCGAAGTGCCAGCCGGCGGCGGCGAGTGTCGGCGAAGTGGGCGGGGGATGCGGCATCACTGCGGGGGGAGCGTGCGTCGCCCGAGCACGCGGAACACGACGGCGATCGTGCCGCCGAGGGCCGCAAGCAGGGCCGCCGACGGCTCCGGAACCGTCGCCAGGGTGAGCTGGCCGGCGGCCAGGTCGTAGATCACGTCATACCGTGTGAACGGCTCGATGCCGGTGTTCAGGTAGTACTGGGACTTCTTGTCCTGGATCTTCACCTTCGCCGTCGAGCCGGTCTCGAGGAGCATGATCGGTTGCCACCCGGCTCCGGGCAGTAAGCTGCCGGCGCTCGCGAGCACGACGGCACCGTCGACCACCTCGGAGCCACCGTTCGTCAGATCGGGGGGCAGTGAGATCGTCTGGCCCGAACTATTCGTGCCGGTGTGGAACGTGGTCGAGGCGCCGGTGTCCAAGATAAAACCCGTGGGCTGCTCGAATGGAGCGAGCGTGCCCGACGTCACCGATAGCGAGCCAGTCACGACCAGGTTGGCATAGAAGGCGACTCCCGCCGCCG
>RFPF01000309.1 GCA_009926295.1 Planctomycetia bacterium | reverse complement strand
TCCTTGCCCTCCATCACCGCCACCACGGAGTTCGTGGTGCCGAGGTCGATGCCGATGATCTTTTCGCCCTGTTTGGTAGCCATGTGTGTTGTTCCTCTCTCTCCGCCAGAATTGTCTGCCGTTCTGGTCGCGAAGTGAAAAAGCAAAGCCCGTGCCAGCACCGTCAAAAGGGCGATTCGCGTCGGATCGGGGCCATTTACGGCCGCGATTTTGAAGGTACAGTTGGCAGGTACGGCGCACACCGAGCCCGGGGGACCAGCCCGGGCTGCCATTTTGGCCGTTCCCCCGATCGCCATGGCCAAGCAGCCCCCGAAGACACCGCCCGACGCCTCCAAGCCCGCGGGGCTGGCAGCCCTCCGAGCGCAGATCGACCGCATCGATCGCGAACTCGTCGAACAGATGAACGAGCGGGCCACGCTCGCCGGCCAGATCGGCAAGATCAAGCAGTCGAACGGCCAGCAGACCTACGACCCGTCGCGCGAGGAAATGGTGCTGGAGAGGGTCGCGGCCTCCAACGCCGGGCCGCTCTCCGGCGAGAGCCTCAAGTCGGTGTTTCGCGAGTTGATCTCCGGATCCCGCGCCATCGAGCAGCACCTCCGCGTGGCCCATCTCGGCCCGGCGTGGACCTACAGCCACCTGGCCGCCCTCCACCGCTTCGGCAGTTCGGTGGAGTTCGTTCCAGTGGCGAGCATCTCCGCCGCCTTCGAGGAGGTGCATGCCGGCCATTCGCACTACGGCGTCGTGCCGCTCGAAAACTCGACCGACGGCCGCATCGCCGACACGCTCGACAACTTCTCAAGGCTCCCCGTCAAGATCTGCGCCGAGGTTCCGCTGCGAATCCACCACACGCTGCTCGCCGCGTGCGACCGCTCGGCCATCGACACCGTCTACAGCCGGCCGCAGGCCCTCTCGCAGTGCCGCAACTGGCTCGCCCGCCATCTGCCCAATGCCCGGCTCGTGGAGGTGACGAGCACGAGCGCCGCCGCCGAGACCGCCGCGAGGACGCCCCGTGCCGCCGCCATCGCCAGCCGCCAGGCGGGCGTCCACCATGGCCTCGACGTGCTCGCGGAGAACATCGAAGACGTCGCGGGCAACACGACCCGCTTCGCCGTCATCGGCCACGCCGACTCGGGTCGCACCGGCAAGGACAAGACGGCCCTCATGTTCGAGACGGAGCACAAGCCCGGCGGACTGGCCGACGCCCTCGCGATCCCGAAGAAACAGAAGCTCAATCTCACGTGGATCGAGTCGTTTCCGCTTCCGGGCGAGGAGCGTGGCTACGTGTTTTTCGTGGAGCTCGAAGGCCACCGCGACGACCTCCGCGTGCGCCGCGCCATCCAAGCCCTCGAACGCCGCTGCAAACGCGTCGTCGTGCTCGGCTCCTACGCCAACGCCGCCGCCGTCGGCTGACGCACCAGGAGCCTCAACACGCCCAACCCGGCGTCGGAGCCGGCGGTACGCTGCTCCATCGCCGAGGGCGATCGCTATTGCTGCCTTCACGGCAAGTCTCGACGTCCTGTCGAACTTGCCTTGGCCGGCCTCCGCCGGCTGGTGTTGACCCGGCCCTCCGGGCCTTGCGGTGTTTGATAAGCCGCGTATCTGCCCGTCGGCTCTTCCGCATCGCACCGACCGTCTCCCTCCCTGCTTCACGAAAACCCTCGCCATCGTGGCCTCGGTTTTCTTGGCGAACCTCCGTTCGCTCTCGAGAGCCGGGCCTCCAGCCCGGCAGCCCACAGTTGAGGAGGCTCGGGGTTACCCCTGCCGTTGAGACGGCGTATTTGACCAGCGAAGCCATGGATGGCGCAGCGCAGGCAAATCCGAGTGCGCCGAAGCCTGGAGGGCGGAGGCGAACGTCCGGCGAGACGGTACGGGGTAAGCCCGAGCCGGCGCGAACCCAGCGTGGCGAACGTCCAGCGAAGGCATATGGGGAGCCCGAAGCCGGGTTGGGCGAGTTGGCTGGTGAACACACAAAAACGCGATACGCTGACGCTACCGCAACACCCCGGAGTCCAAGAGCATGTCCCGCAAGCCAATCGTCGCCGGCAACTGGAAGATGAATCTCGATCGCACGAAGGCCCGTGAACTCGCGGCTGCCGTGGCCGCGCGGCGGGGCGAGGCGGCGGCGGTCGATCTCGTGCTCTGCCCGCCGGCGGTGTACGTCGAGACGGTCGGCACGACGCTCGCAGGATCGGGGAGCGACGTCGGGCTCGGGGCTCAGAACATGCTCGACAAGGCGGGCGGCGCCTACACCGGCGAGATCGCACCGCCGATGCTCGTCGATCTCGGCTGCGACTACGTGATCCTCGGGCACTCGGAGCGACGCACGCTCTTCGGCGAGACCGACTCCGCCGTCAACGTGAAGGCGAAGGCTGCCCTCGCCGCGGGGCTCGTGCCGATCGTGTGCGTCGGAGAGACCCTCGAGGAGCGGGAGGCCGGACGGACGGCGGCCGTGGTCACGGCGCAGGTGCAGGGATCGCTCGCAGGCATCCCCGCCGGAGACCTCGAGAAGGTCGTCGTGGCCTATGAGCCGGTGTGGGCGATCGGCACCGGGAAGGTGGCCACCCCCGAGCAGGCCCAGGAGGTGCATGCCCTGATCCGCGGGCTCCTCGCGAAGCTCGCCTCGCCGGAGGTGGCCGGCCGCGTCCGCATCCAATACGGCGGGAGCGTGAAGCCCGACAACGCGGCCGATCTCGCCCGGCAGCCCGACATCGACGGGGCGCTGGTGGGGGGCGCGAGCCTGAAGGCCGACGACTTCCTGGGAATCGCCCGGGCTTTTGCGTGATCGCCGTCGGCGCGGCACGGCGGATCGGGTACTCTCTATCCCGTCCAACGTCACCCATCTGGCCATCCGTTTCGTTCTGGATTCCCCATGATCTCGCTCGTTCGATTCCTGCTCGGCTTCACGCTCGTCGTCACCTCGCTGTTTCTGATCCTGCTCGTGCTCATCCAGCGCGGGCGGGGTGGCGGCCTCGCCGGAGCCTTCGGCGGCATGGGGGGCCAGAGCGCGTTCGGCACGAAGGCAGGCGACGTGTTCACGAAGATCACCGTCGGCGTGGCGACGTTCTGGATCCTGCTCTGCGTGCTCTCGATCAACGTGCTCGGCCGGCAACAGTCGCTCCTCAGCGGCTCGCTCGGCAGCTCCGCGCCGCAG
>RFPF01000308.1 GCA_009926295.1 Planctomycetia bacterium | reverse complement strand
ACGTGCGGGGCGGCCGCGGGCGTGGTCGTGGCCGTGCTGCTGTCGCGGCTCTGCCTCCCGTTCGCAGCCGAGGCCGCCTGCATCATCGCCATCAACGCGATCGGCGTCCCGATCTGCTCGGCGGCCGCCGCACGGCTCGGGCGCGGGAGCGACCCCGGCGCGATCGTCTACGACGAGATGGCCAGCGTGCCGCTTGGCCTGCTCGCGGTGCCGGCCGCCGCGCGGTCGGCGTTTCCCGAGGCGGTGCCGCTCCTCGTCGTCGCCTTCCTCCTGCACAGGCTGTTCGACGTCACGAAGCCATTTCCGTGCCGCCGCCTCGAGCACCTCCCCGCCGGCCTCGGTATCATGGCCGACGATTGGGGCGCGGCGGCCTGGATGGCGGTCGCTCTCGCGGCCATCCGGGGGTGCGGCTGGCTCTGAACGACATCCGCCCGCGCATGCGTCTCGTCGTCATCGATCACGGCTGCTGCGATCCGCCCGCCACCCGCGTGCACGCCCTCATATCGGCGCTGCGGGAGGCGGGTGCCGAGGTCGTCGCGTGCGGGCCGAGTTCGATCCCGGGCCTCGCGGAGCAGCCACCCGGGCTCCGCGGCGTCCACCTGCACGACATCGCCGCGGCGAACCGGCGGTTCCTCGCCGCGGTGCGCGACGGGAGGCCGGAGGTGCTGCTCGCGGCGCTGGCCCGCGTGTCGCCGGGCCTGCTGGGCCTGGCCCGCGAAGCGGCCCGCCAAACGATCGCGGAGGCGGTCGATGCGTTCGATCCCGACGCGATCTTCGTGCTCCACGCCGGCATCCTCGCCGAACTCGCGATCGAGACGGGCGTCCCGGTCGCCGTCCACGTCTCGGCCGCCGATCTCGACGCCGCTGACCCCCGAGAGCCTCTGAGCGATCTCGTGGCGGCGGCGCTCGGCTCGGCCGAGTCGATCATCGCAGCCGACTCCGAGACGGCGCGACGGCTGCAGGCTGAATGGCTCGACGGCGACGTCTGCGACACCTGGCCGATCGACTCCACCGCCGCGCCGCGCATCCTCGCCGCCTGCCGCGCGGCGATCGCTCGCCGCGCCATGTAGAGGACCGTGCCGTCGTGGGCGGGCCCCGGCCCGACCCGCTACAATCGCGGCATGAAAAGCCGACCCTTGAGGAACCGTGCCGGGAATCGTCCCGGGAAACCCGCCGCGAAGCCCGCCGGCCGTGGCGCCGCGGCCGTCGCGCAGTCCGAGCCCGATCTCGCCGCCGCCCGCCGGCTGGTGCTCGAACTGATGGCGATCCGCGGTGGCTCCGGAGGCGAGAAGCAGGTCGCCGACCGGATTGTGAAGCATCTCCGCGCAGCGGGCTGCCCCGACGACGCGATCGCGTTCGACGACGCCAATTCCAAGACGCCGCTCGCCGGCGACGTCGGCAACCTGATCGTGAAGTTTCCCGGCTCCGTGCCGGGGCCACGAAGGCTGCTCATGGCCCACATGGACACCGTGCCGGTGTGCCTCGGCTCGAAGCCAGTCGTCGCGGGCCGGTTCGTGAAGAGCGCTGATCCCGCCACGGGCCTCGGCGCCGACGACCGCTCCGGCTGCGCCGTGGTGCTCTCGGCAGCGCTCGAGATCCTGCGACGCAGGCTTCCCCACCCGCCGCTCACGTTCCTGTTCGCGATCCAGGAGGAGGTGGGGCTCTACGGGGCGCGATACGTCAAGGCATCGGCGCTCGGCCGCCCGAAGCTGGCCTTCAATTTCGACGGCGGCGCGGTCGAGAAGGTCTGCGTCGGCGCCACCGGAGGCCATCGCCTCGATATCCGAATCGAGGGCTCGCCGAGCCACGCCGGCGTGGCCCCGGAGAGGGGCGTGTCGGCGGTGGCGATCGCGTCGCTGGCGATCGCGTCGCTGGTCGACAACGGCTGGCACGGACTCGTGGAGAAGGGCGGCAAGCGCGGCACGAGCAACGTGGGGGTGATCCAGGGAGGATCGGCCACGAACGTGGTCGCGGAATCGGCGGCGCTCAAGGCGGAGGCACGCGGCCACGACCCCGCGTTCCGCAACCGGATCGTGAAGGCGATCGAGACCGCTTTCAGGGATGCGGCCCGGCGGATCAGGAGCGTCGACGGAAAGACCGGGCGGGTCACGATCGAGGGCCGGCTCGACTACGAGGCGTTCCGTCTCGACGACGACGAACCGTGCGTCGTGGCTGCCCGAGACGCTCTTCGCGGCCTTGGGCTTAACCCCCGGCTCGAGGTCTCCAACGGCGGCCTCGACGCCAACTGGATGGCCGCCAACGGGATTCCCACCGTCACGCTCGGCTGCGGGCAGATGGATATCCACACCACCGACGAGAAGCTCGACCTCGACGCCTTCGAGGCCGCCTGCCGGGTGGCGCTCACGCTGGCCCTCGGGTAAAACGCCGCCATGCCCCGCACCGGACTTCGCAAGCCGCTCGCGCCCGACCGCGTCCATCGGGGCGACTGCCTCGACCTGCTCGCGCGAGTGCCCTCGGGGAGCGTGCACCTGGCGTTCGCCGACCCGCCGTTCAACATCGGCTACGACTACGACTCCTACGACGACCGCCGCTCCGCCGACGACTACCTGTCGTGGTCGAAGCGCTGGATGGGCGAGGTGGTGCGCGTGCTTCGCGCCGACGGCACTTTCTGGCTCGCGATCGGCGACGAATACGCCGCCGAGCTCAAGGTGCTCGCCACCCACGAGCTCGGCCTCACCTGCAGGTCGTGGGTCGTCTGGTACTACACCTTCGGGGTGAACTGCAAGCAGAAGTTCAGCCGTTCGCACGCCCACCTGTTTCACTTCGTGAAGGATCCCGC
The DNA here is from genome assembly GCA_009926295.1 of Planctomycetia bacterium. GTDB lineage: Bacteria > Planctomycetota > Planctomycetia > Pirellulales > UBA1268 > RGVT01. Next base: position 381 of record RFPF01000308.1, on the reverse strand, counting down.
AGCGTTCACATTCGACGCCGACGCGATCCGGGTGCCGAGCGCCCGCGAGCTGGTCTACGGCGACAAGCGGGCCGCCCCGGATGGCCGTCTGCCGGACGACACCTGGATCCTCCGCCCGCAGGATCTGCCCGGGGGATTTTCCGCCGATTCCGACACGTGGTACTTCCCCCGTGTGTGCGGCACGTTCAAGGAGCGGTCGGGCTGGCATGGCTGCCAGATGCCGGAGCAGCTTCTGGGCCGGATCATCCGCGCCTCGAGCCGGAGCGGTGAACTCGTCCTCGACCCGTTCGGCGGCAGTGGCACGACGCTCGCGGTGGCCAAGAAGCTGGGCCGCTCGTTCCTCGGCCTGGAACTCTCCGAGCAGTACGCGGCGCGGATCAG
>RFPF01000307.1 GCA_009926295.1 Planctomycetia bacterium | reverse complement strand
CCACCGCGATCGCGGTGGCGGACACGAGGATGCCCGCCGACACGAGGAGGAAGGGGCCGAGGAGCCGCCCGCCGGCCGGCGCCAGCGCCGCGAAGGCCGCCCGCGCGGGGGAGACGATCGCTCCGGCGCCGCCCCCGAACCGTGCCGCAAGGAGTTCGCCGAAGGCGAGCCAGCCGACGAGCGCGAACATCGTGATCGCGAGCGCCTGGAAGGTCGTCTCCTTCCAGAAGGCGACCACCGTGGCGATGCTCGCCGCGGCGAGCGCGGCCGCCGCCGTCACGGCGAACAGCCGCCCGAGCTGCACCGGCATCACCCCGCCGAAAAGCCCCGCGATCGCGAACACGGGCACGGCCGAGAGCAGCATGAGGAGCACCCGCACGAGGCTCGCAGCCAGCTTGCCGAGCACGAGCTCGCCGTCGGAGATCCGGCTCACGAGCAGCAATTCGAGCGTACGGCGGTCCTTCTCGGTGGTCACCGCCACCGCTCCCGTGAGGGCCGCCGCGAGCATCGCCAGGCACAGCTGCAGGGGCCCGAGGATGGTGAGGAGCGTGGCGCCGAAGCGGGCGGTGTCCCCGGCCGTGGCGACGGTCTGCGTGCCGGTCACGACGAGCCAGCAGGTGGCGACGATCGCCATCAGGGCCGCGCAGTAGACGGCGCGGGCCAGGAACGTCCCCCGGGACCGGGGGGCGAATCGGAGCTCGCGTTCCAGGACGGCGCCGACGAACATGGAAGGAAAGTTCCCGCTGTGACCGGGATCGTGGCGGAAAAGACCCGAGTACGATACAGTACGAAGACCCGGGGAGGGATGGCCTCCCGTTCATCCCAAGGAGACGAGGCAGATGGCGACGTGGCACCGTTCGGTCGGAGGATTGGCGGGGGCGTTTCTGGTCGCGAGCATGGCGGCGCTTCTCGCGGCCCGTACCGCCGATGCCCAGGTCACGGCGCAGACGCTGATCGGCAAGGCGGTCTCCGACGACGCCCAGAACCAGGAGGTGACCGGCGCCATCAACCGATTCCGTGACCGTGACATCGACGGCTGCCGGGCGATCCTCGAGCGGGTGAAGAGCAACAACCCCAAGCTGCCGCCGCCCGGGGTGATGATGGCGATGCTCTGGCTGAGCGTGAACCAGCTCGGCCCGGCCCGCGCCGAGCTGGAGGACTGCGTCGTCAAGTTCCCCAAGGATCCGGAGCCCTTCCTGATGCTGGGTGACCTCGCATTCCAGGAACGCCGCGTGACCGACGCCGACCTGCTCTTCAAGGAAGCCACGCGGCTGGCGGCGGAGTATGCCGACAACGCGAAGCGGAAGCGCGACTTCGACATCCGCTGCAACGCCGGCAGCGCCGCCGTGGCGGAGGCCCGCAAGCAGTGGGAAGTCGCCCAGAAACACCTCCAGGGCTGGATCGACCTCGATCCCGACAACGCCAGCGCCCACCAGAGAATGGGCATCGTGCTGTTCCAGCTCTCCAAGCCGCAGGAGGCTCTCGAACAGTTCCGCGACGCGAAGAAGCTCGACCAGAAGGCCGTGCAGCCCGAACTCGCGATGGCCCGGCTCTATGACGACGCCAAGAAGCGCGATACCGCCAAGAAACTCATCGAGGCCGCCATCAAGGAGGCGCCCAAGGATCCGGCCGTGCTCCTGGCGGCAGCCCAGTGGTATCTCGGCCAGAACGACCTCGACCGCGCGAAGGCGATCGCCGACGACGCGCTCAAGATCGACACGAAGAGCCTCGAGGGCCGCGTGGTGCGGGGCGCCATCGCCCGCGTCGCCCGCGACTACGCCGCCGCCGAGCGGTTCTTCTACGACGCCCACGTGCAGTCGCCCGGCAACTTCCCGGCGTCGAACTCGCTGGCGCTGGTGCTCATCGAGAGCGACGACAAGGAGTCGCGGCAGCGGGCTCTGGAGATGGCCGAGGCCAACGTGGCGATGCACCGCGAAAACTCGCCGCAGCAGGTCAACGCCCTCACGACGCTGGCCTGGGTGTACTACAAGCTCGGCCGGCGCGAGGACGCCGAAAAGATCCTCGCACAGATCACGCAGAACAACGCCCTCACCACCGACGGCGCCTACTACGTGGCGAAGCTCCTCTCCGACCGCGGTGAAAAGGACCGGGCCCGCAAGATCCTCGAGGAGGTGCTGGCCAACGAGCCGATGTTCGCGACGCGGCCCGACGCGAAGGATCTGCTCGACAAGCTCAAGAAGGACGCGGGCTAGGCCCGCGGCATCACTCGGGCTCGGGGGCGATCGGGATGGCCTCTGGGGCCCGCTCCCCGACGGGCATCGCGCGGACCGTGATCCCGCGCGAAGGCTGCATGGCGCCGGGCTGCCTCGCCGGCATGGCCGCACCGCGACGCAGTGCGAGGGCACGATTCCTGGCACGGATCCGGTCGCTCCTCAGCGGGATGCCCGGATAGGCCTCGATCGGCACCTCGAGGCTCGGCAGGCCGACGCGGCTGCCGTCGCCGAAGAACGTGAACATCTCGATCGCCCACGCCGAGGGCACGTGGCCGACTGCGATGGCCAGTGCGAGCACCGCCACCAGGCGCGGGTGAAGGATCCGCGCCGCAAAAAACCGACTCATGAACGCTCTTTCGGTTGCAGGGGGCGCCAGCCACGGCATTCCTGACGGGAGCAGGATCGGCCGCCCGGCCGTCGAGGCGTCACCCTTTCCGGGCGATCCTGCCCGAGCGGTATGATCGGCAGGGTCTGACCGGGGCCCGTCGCCCGGGGTTTTTCCAGTTCCCCCCGCTTCCGGCGCTTCGGCCCATGCCCCTGCCGCTGCTTACCGCCCTCGCCGCAGCCGTGGCTGCCGCCACCGCGGTCGCAGCGGCGTTTCGCGTCCGCGGCTCGACCGCCGTCCCCGCCGCGTGGTGGGCGGCGGCGGCCTGCCTGGCGCTCGCGGCCGACGCAGCGGCGGCACGCACGGAGGCACCGGCCGCTGCTTCCCTTCGCCTCGGGGTGGCGGCCCTCGCGGTCTGTCCCACGATGTCGCTGTTGGGTGCGAAGCGGCCGCAGCACCGGGTCTGGCAGCTGATCGTGGCAACCCTCGCGATCGTGGTCGCGATGCCGGCGGTCTCGGCCACCCTGGTGCGGCCCGGCAGCCTGCCCGACGTCCACGTGCTCGGTCGGGGCCTGCTCTTCGTGCTCATCCTCGTCGGATGGTTGAACTTCGCCGCGACGGGCCATGGGCTCGCGGCCACGGCGGCGGCC
>RFPF01000306.1 GCA_009926295.1 Planctomycetia bacterium | reverse complement strand
ACGAGCCGCACGTACCGGCAGTCGAGCTCGCTCCAGCCGGCGGCGCTCGCCGTCGATCCGGCCAACCGGCTGCTCGCCTCCCAGAACCCGCGGCGGCTCGAGGCCGAATTCGTCCGCGACAACGCGCTGGCGATCGCCGGACTCCTGCGGCTCGACGACCTCGGCGGCCCGAGCGTGAAGCCCTATCAGCCCGCGGGCTACTACGCGGCGCTCCAGTTTCCCAACCGTGACTACGTCGCAGACGTCGACGAGCGACAGTGGCGGCGCGGCGTCTACACCCACTGGCAGCGGACGTTCCTCCATCCGATGATGGCGAACTTCGACGCCCCGGCCCGCGATGAGTGCGCCGCGGCCCGCACCCCGAGCAACACGCCGCAGCAGGCGCTTACGCTCCTGAACGACCCGGTGTTCGTCGAGTCGGCCCGCGTGTTCGCGGGGCGTCTCCTCGAAGACCGCTCCGCGGGCGACGACATGGCCCGCATCCGGCTCGCGTATCGCCTCGCGCTCAACCGTGAGCCTCGCGACCAGGAACTCACCTCGCTGGCGGGCTTCCTCGCCACCCAGCGCGACGCCTTCAAGGCCGTGCCCGGTGATGCCGAAAAATCCCTCGCCATCGGCCTCGCCCCCCGCCCCGCCCTCGACCCGGTCGAGCACGCCTCCTGGACCCAACTCGCCCGCGTCCTCTTGAACACGCAGGAAGTCATAACGCGCTACTAAACCTGGTGTGAGGCTCGAACGAATTCGATGTGGCAACTCAAGAGAGGAAGGCGAGGCGGTCGGCGAACGCTCGAGGAGCATGGGGCCGCTGCGGCCCCCGCGACGAGACTTTTGCCGCCGCCGAGCCGGCGAACCACCGAGGAGTCGGACTGATGTTCCCCTTCAAACAAATCGATATCGCCCGCCGAAGCTTCATCGAGCAAAGCGCCTACGGCCTCGGCGGCATGGCGCTGGCGATGCTCGGCGGCGACGCAGTGGCTTCCCCAACGAAGCCCGCCGGTCTTCCGACGCCCGCCGACTGGACGGGTGCCCTCAAGCAGCCCCACTTCCCGGTGAAGGCGAAGCGGGTGATCTTCCTCTGCATGGCGGGGGGTCCGTCGCAGTTCGAGACGTTCGACTGGAAGCCGGCGCTCAAGGAACTCGACGGCCAGGCCTTCCCGGAGTCGTACACGAAGGGGCAGCAGCTTGCGCAATTGCAGAACGCCGTGCTCAAGGCCCGCGGCTCGTTCGTGGATTTCAGAAAGCACGGCGAGTCGGGCATCGAGGTCAGCGACCTCTTTCCGCACCTCGCCGCCCAGGCCGACAAACTGTGCGTGATCCGCTCGATGCAGACCGAGCAGATCAACCACGACACGGCCCACGCCTTCATGAACACCGGCTCCATCATCAAGGGCCGACCGAGCATGGGGGCGTGGCTGCTCTACGGGCTCGGCTCGGCGACGGAAAACCTGCCGGGCTTCATCGTGCTCACGTCGGCCGGCAGGTATGGCCAGCAGCCGATCTCCGCGCGGCAGTGGTCGAGCGGCGTCCTGCCGAGCCGGTTCCAGGGGATCATGTTCCAGTCGAAGGGGGATGCCGTGCACTACATCGGCAATCCCGCGGGCGTCTGTCAGAGCACGCAGCGGCAGGTCGTCGAGGAGGTCGCCCGGCTCAACGGCCTCCTTGCCGCGGAGCAAAACGACCCCGAGATCGCCACGCGGATCGCCCAGTACGAGATGGCCTTCCGGATGCAGGCGAGCGTGCCGGAGCTCACCGACTTCAGCGGCGAGACGCAGGAGACGCTCGACCTTTACGGCGTGAAGGAGCCGGGGGACGGGTCGTTCGCGTCCAACTGCCTCCTCGCCCGGCGGCTTGCGGAGCGTGGTGTGCGGATGATCCAGCTCTACCACCGTGCGTGGGATCACCACGGCAACATCGAAGAAGGAATGAAGGATGGGGCCAAGGCGGTCGACAAGCCTTCGGCCGCGCTCATCGAGGACCTCGCCCGCCGCGGCCTGCTCGACGACACGCTCGTGCTCTGGGGAGGCGAGTTCGGCCGCACGCCGATGGGCCAGGGCACGGGCCGCGACCACCACATCCTCTCCTTCAGCGTGTTCCTGGCCGGCGGCGGCATCAAGCCCGGGATCGCGTGGGGCGCGACCGACGAACTGGGCTACCGCGCCGTGGACAACGTCGTCGCCGTCCACGATCTCCACGCCACGATGCTGGCCCTGCTCGGGATCGACCACCACCGCCTGACGACGAAGTTCCAGGGCCTCGACGTCCGGCTCACCGGGATCGCCGGCAACGTCGTGAAAGGCATCATGGCCTGAGTGCCGGCGGGCGGTTGATCCCCGGCGAGGCGCCGGTATGCTCCTCCACCATCCTCGCAGGAGTTTCCCCGATGACCGTCCGCTCGCTCAACCTGTCGCTCGCCCTGCTCTGCATCCTTTCGACACCCGTACTCTTCGCGGCCGAGCCGGTCGTGTTCCCCCGCACGACGATCGACCTCGGCACGGTCGTTTCCGACGTCGAGAAGTCGGTGAGGTTCTACGTCGATGGCATCGGCTTCCGCGAACTGCCGGGCTTCGAGGTGCCCGCCGACGTGGCCACGGGAGCCGGTCTGACTGACGGCAAGCCGCTCTCCGTCCGCGTGCTCGTGCTCGGCGAAGGTCCCTCGGCCACGAAGCTCAAGCTGATGAGCGTGGCCGGCACGACGCCGCGCACGGGTGACACCGAATTCATCCACTCCCACACCGGCTTTCGCTACCTGACGATCGTCGTGGACGACACGAAGGCCGCCCTCGAGCGTCTCGAGAAGATCGGCGTCAAGCCGCTCGCCAAGTCGCCCGTCGCGATCCCCGAGACCATCGCGAAGGGCCTGTTCCTGACCTGTGTCCGCGATCCCGACGGCAACATCGTCGAACTCATCGCGCCGTAGGACAGGCTTCAGCCTGTCACTGCCTCAACGCGCCCAATCCGGCTCGGGGTAGCCCCGTACCATCTCGCCGGACGCTCACTGCGGCCATCCTGGCCTCCGCTCGCTCGGATTTGCCTGCGCTGCGCCATCCATGGCTTCGCTGGTCAAATACGCCGGCTCAATGGTAGGGGCAACCCCTCGCCTCCCCCTTTCCAGTTGAGGAGGCTCGGGGCTGCCCATGCCCTCGAGCGGGCTGTGGGAGCGAGCGTAGGCATGGATGCCGAAAGCGAAGCGGACACGCAGAGAGCCAAGGCCTGGAGGGCCGAGGCGAACGTC
>RFPF01000305.1 GCA_009926295.1 Planctomycetia bacterium | reverse complement strand
CCGGTCCGCCGCCAGACACCATCCCGAGGCCCACTGGCGTAACCCTTTGGGCTTGTCGTCCGCGGTTGCAGCCAGGGGCACGACTTTCTGCGCGGCCTGAACGAGCGGCACGGCGGATGGTGAAAGATTGCCACCAGCTGAAACACGTTGGTGGGCTGGAATCAGGACACCAGGGGCGATCGGCCCCGACCCCAGGTGACTCCTGCGCAGCGAGCTTCAGCCGTCGCAACCAAGTCCACGGGTCGATGTCCACAAGGGCGATAGTTGCCCTGGGCGCCGGCTGCCGCAAGACCCGGGACGGCCAGCCGCAAACCAAACAGCTATCGGCCGGCGATTATCGCGACCTATGGTTTGGTCGACCGCTGCACGGGCCACCCAAGCCGGCAGACGCTAGGGTGGCTCCGGGGCCCGCTGGCTAACAAATTGGCTAACAGGGCCCGGTTTTAACCCCGAAAAATTCAATACGCCCGGCTGGACTCGAACCAGCGACCCTGGGATTAGAAATCCCATGCTCTATCCACCTGAGCTACGGGCGCGAAGGGGGGCTCCAGTTGAGCGAAAACCTCATCCCATCATACCCGACGCGGTTTTCCTGGTTCGATCCATGTGGGGCTCGATCAATCAGGCACGGGAGGCCTTCGTTCGTCGGCACCCGCATTGGCCCCCTCTCGCGACATGACCATCGACTTCGGCCGGTTTTCGAGTGCGGTGCCGAAGGCCTTGGCCGGCCGTGCAGTTCGGCCGACTGGATGCAGGTATTTTCCGGTGAGTATTTTCTCTTGACGATCGTGAGAGGCCGGCCGCCCAGCACTGCGATCTTCGCGTGATCGACGATCGGGCTACCGAAGACGTGGATGCCCGTCCCCAGGTTGGCCGGAAGCCACTCGGCCTTTCCCGCGATGGCCCAGTTCTCGCCCAGACGATCGCTCTCACCACGACGTGGCTTCGGTCAAGTATCACCCCGGTTTATGGTCGTCTTTCCCCGTCAGAGGGGCTTCTTCTTGGTGGAGGTGGGGTCGGCTGAGATGGCAAAGGCAAGCATGAGGGGAGCAGCCACGGGGGCAGAGACGACAGTATTCGCCGTCAATGGGATAGTCGCGATGGCCATCGTAGCGGGCGCGAGCGCGGTGGTTCTGCCGCTGGCTACGGTGGTGTAGGCGGGCACTCCAAAGAGTCCACTGGCGAGAATGTCCTGAAGGTCGGTGAGATTGACGACGCCATCGCAGTTGAAGTCGCCGTCGGCCCATGTGGCCGGCTGTTCTGTGCCGTATGCGCCCGAAGCCAGCACGTTTTGAAGGTCGGTGAGGTCGACCATGCCGTCCAAGTTGGTGTCGCCAGCCATGGCATATCCGATCGTGGCCGAGTCATCGCCGTTATCAATCCAACCAACGGCGCTGAATGGAGTCACGGCGGCTGTGGTCGAGGTGATTCCGCTCGTGCCGTTCCAGGATCCGTCACCGAATCCGGCGAGAATCCTGGCCTCAAGGTCGGCCCTGGTCCAGCCGCCGCCAATGACCATCCGGCCGGAGCCGAGGTCGATCCGTCCGCTCGCGTCAATCGCTGGCAAAGAGACGGTCGCAGAGCCGATATCGAGGGCGACGCGTGCGCCGGCCCGGATGGTGAGCACGCCGGCGCCGAGGGCGCCCACGTGTCGCACCACGACCTCCCCCTGCTCCACGACAATGCCACCGGAATGGGTGTTCGCCCCCGACAGCACGAGCCGGCCGGCACCGCGCTTGAACAGCGTGCCAATGCCGGAGCGGCCGCCGGCGTCTGTCTCGGCGATTCCTGCCGCCACGGTGATGACCTGATCGGCCGACGTGGTAATCACGAATGCCTGGGCTGTGATCGTCGTCGCCGATGCCGTGACGGTCGATGAGCCGGCCGTCGCCGATGCCGTGAGCAGCCCCGCGGCCGTGATCGAACCGCCACCCGTCACCGCCCACGTGAAGCTGGGCTGTGTCGTGAGCGGATTCCCAAACTGGTCGGTCGCCGAGGCGGAGAACTGCCGGGTGGTGCCGGCCACCACCGAGGCTGCGGCAGGAGACACGGCGATCGTCGTCAGGGTCTGGGCGACGGTCACGGTCACGGTCGTGGTCGCCGTGAGCCCGCTCGAATCGGTGATCGTCGCCGTCAGCGTGTACGAACCGGCTTTCGTGAAGGTCGCGACGCTGCTCTTGGCGGCGTTCGTGCCGTTCTCCGAAAACGTCACCGCCGCCGGCCCCTGTGCCGTCCACTGGTAATCGAGGTTGGGCTCACCGTGGTCATCGGCACCAAGCACGGACAGGCTCGTTGTCGATCCCGTCACCGCGGCGGGCGTGGCCGTGGCCGCAACCACCGTGGGCGCCACGTTGCTCACGGTCACATTGGTGAACTCGGAGCGGTTGAGGAGCGTCGCTACGGCGCTGGTGCTGGCCAGCCCGACCATCGCGCTCGAGCCCATCGGGATCGTGATGCTGCCCACGTTCGTCCACGTGATCCCGTCGGCCGACCACGAGCCCGTGAACGTGTTGCCCGCCCGTACCACCTTCACCCAGGCGGGGGCGGCCTGGCTCGTCGGCCCGGCAACGACCACCCCGGACCCGCCCACGTTTTGCCGATACTGCCACGAGATGCCATTCGTCGCCGACACGACCATCACCGCCTGTCTGGCGTTGGCATCGGTTGACTCGCGGATGATGACACCGGCCTTGGCGGAGCCGTTCGTGTTTTCAAGCGCGGTCACGCGGGCGATGATCGAGCCGTCGCCGACGAGGGGCTGATTGGTGAAGCGGAACGAGTCGGCCGCGCCGCCGATGGCAGTGCCGCTCGACACGAGAATGAACGTGCTCGACTGCAGGCCTGTCGCCCCCTCGCCCGCAACGCTCCCGACGTCGACGGCGGTCCACGGCGCGGGCAGGGGCGTCGTGCGCGGGGCCGCAGTGAAGATCGTGGGCGATGAATCGGCGACGGTGGTTCCGTTGATGGTGACCACGCGGTAGTAGTATTTGCCGAGCACGGCGACGGTCGCGTCGGTATACGTGAGCGTGCCGGCGGCTACGGTGGCGAGCGTCGTGAAACTGGTGCCGTTGGTCGAGCGCTCGATGCGATAGCTGGTCGCCGCCGAGACGGCCGTCCACGCGATCCCGATGGACGACGATGCCTTCGACGTGAAGGCAAGATCGACGACGGCCTGAAGCCCGGTGGTGCTTCCGGTGATCACCACCGGATTCCCATCGCCCGTGGCACTCATCGGCGAG
>RFPF01000304.1 GCA_009926295.1 Planctomycetia bacterium | reverse complement strand
CCCGCCGGTGGAACTGACCACCCGCAGGAGCCCGAAATTATTAAAAGCACTCAGGCCGCTCGCGCTCGTGTTGCCCACCGTGAACGACGTGCCCGAACCCATCGGCGAAACCACGCCCGCATTTGCGATCGAGGCAATCTGAACGGTGCCCGACGAGACACTGAACGTGGTGAACGTGTTGCTGGCGCTGTTGATGATCCACAAACCTTGGTCGGTCTTGCCGAAAGTGGAGGACGCTCCCAGGATCGCGGAATTGATCACACCGGTTCCGGCGCCGCCGCGAAACGTATTTGCTCCCGTGATGGTCGTGTCGGTTCCCGTGCCGAGCGTCAACAGGTTGGTCGCAGTGGCGTTGGTGTTGAAGGTCACGCCACCCGTGACGTTTCCGTTCCACGCCGCCGTTCCCAACGCCAGAACAGCGTTACGAGAAGCCCCAGCCGCGCTCAATGATTTGCCAGCGATCGTCACGCCATCCGCCAGCGAGAGCGTCTGGCCCTGCGAGCTGTTCGTCCCGCCGTTGATGATCGCAACGGCCGTCGCCCCATTGAGGGCGTTGCTGTTGGCGATCCTTACCTCTGGGTTCAACACCTGACTCGTGCCGCTGCCGATGGTGACGGTGCCGGAGAGGCTGTTGCTCCCGGAGAGGATCGTCGTGCCGAAGCCGCCGATGAAGAAATTCGTCGTGCTCGTGATCGTGCTGGCGATCGTGAGCGTGCTACCGGCGGTGAGTCCCGTCGTTCCGCCAGGCAGCACATTGAGGATCTGGGCCGACGTGCCGCCGGCGAGGGCGATCGTGCCGCCGGAGAGCGTCAGCGTGCCACCAGCCGTCGGCGAAAACGTGATCCCGTTCGTGGTCACGAGGCCGCTCACGACGGCACTGTTCGAGCCGGTCTGGTTGAACGTCGCGACGTTCGTCGGGCCGTTCGTGCCGTTCCAAGGATCGGTCGGGGCGTTGGTCCAGTTGCCGTTGGTGAGGTCCCACGTCGCGCCGGACACCCCAGCCCACGTATACGGCGCGGCGAGAGCCGATCCCGAATACGAGACGACGACGATCGCTGCTGCAACAGTGAGCAGACACGCCTTCGAAAATCGTCGTGACGAATGCGAGAAGATTCGCTTCATGATCAACGCTTTCGAGGCGGATGCAATGGAAGGGTTCCCCAACCCAATCTTCAAAAAAGTGTAGTCCACCGTTCCAAATCCCGCAATTTCGGGGATCGTGCGAGTTTTCCCGGGAAAAAGCGATTCGCGGATCTGGAACTCCCCACCCCTGCGGGAGTCAGAGCCCCGGCCGGACCGCGGCCAACGCCAGCGTCGCGAGGAGGCCCACGGTGCCCTCGATCGCCACCATCACCGACGCCGTGCGGAGCGTCTGCGGCTCGTTCATGCCGCTCATGCGGGCCACGACCCAGAAGCCGCTGTCGTTCATCCACATTCCCACCTTCGACCCACAGCCGATCGCGATCGCCACGTAGACAGGATGAACGGCCGCGTCGCCTGCCGCCAGAAGCGGCCCCATCACGCCGGCGGCTGTGATCATCGCCACCGTGGCCGAACCCTGCGCGATGCGGATGAGCGCCGTCACGAGCCACGCCGTCGCGACCAGCGCGAGGCCCTCGCCCGCGGCGAGCCCGCGCGAGAGTTCGGCCAGCCCCGCCTGCCTGAGCGTCGCTCCGAGGGCACCGCCGGCGCCGATCACGAGGATGATCGATCCGGCCTCGGCCACCGCCTCGCCGAGCGTCGCACGCACCTCCGCGAGCCGGCCGCCCGACAGCGCGAGCACGGCGATCGCCGCGAGGGCGGCCACCGCCAGCGCCGTGTTCTTCTCGCCGACCACGCCCAGCAGCGCGGCCACGCCCGATGGAAAGGCTCCGGGCGCAGCCTGCGCGATCGACTCCAGGCTGATGAGGAGGATCGGCAACACGATCGGCAGGAGCGCGGCCCAGAGTGGCGGCAGCGTTTTTCGTTCGGTGCCGCAACCTTCCGCGGCGGCGGTCGCCCGCACGGCCGGCGGTTCGAGCGGCCAGCGTGCGTCGGCCCAGCAGGCATAGGCGTAGCCGGCGAGCGCGGCGACGAACCCCACGACGAGACCCATTCCGATCATCGTCGCCATCGGCACGCCGAGGGCGTCGGCCACGAACAACGGCCCGGGCGTCGGGGGCACGAGCGAGTGCGTCATCGTCGCCCCCGCCACGATCGCCAGCACGCACACGAGATACCCGCGGCCCGTCCGCTCCCAGCTCGCTCGGGCCAACGGCAGCAATAGATAGAAGACCGTCTCCGCGAACATCGGAATCCCGAGCACGAAGCCGGCGAGGAGGAGCGCCAGCGGCGTGTGTCGCTCGCCCACCAGCCGCTGGATCGCCTCCACGATCCGGCGGGCGCCCCCGGCGGCGGCGAGGCACGCGCCGAGGATCGACGCCAGCGCGATCACGATCCCGACGTCGAGCGCCGTCTTCCCGAATCCCTGGGCCACGATCTCGCCCGCCGAGATCTCCGCACCCGGCCCGCGGGGCGCGAGCAGCGCCACGGCGAACGCGGCCGCGATGAGCACGACGAACGGATGGAGCCTGAGCGCGAGCACGCCCCCGATCACGATCAGAAGCGCGACGGCGAGGAGACCGAGTGGCGTCATGCCGCATGCATCCTTGTGGCTCCACGGACGGGGCTTACAATCCCCGCCAGTCCTGCGGATTCTCGCGACCCAGCCGGCGGTGTCCATGGCCGACACGCATTCCCCCCGACGCCTCGCCGCGCGCGACCTCCGGTCGCAGCGCTGCCTTGCCCCCGGCGATCTGCGATCGCAGAAGTGGTTCGCCCCCGACGACCTGCGGTCCTTCGGCCACCGCAGCCGGCTGCGGCAGATGGGCTACTCGGCCGAAGAGGCCGAGGGCCGGCCCGTGATCGCGATCCTCAATTCGTGGAGCGATCTGAGCCAGTGCCACACCCATTTTCCGGAGCGGGTGGCCGAGGTGAAGCGGGGCGTGTGGCAGGCCGGCGGGTTTCCCCTCGAGATCCCGGTGCTCGCCGTCTCCGAGATGTTCATGAAGCCGACGGCGATGTTCTATCGCAACCTCCTCGCCCTCGAGGTGGAGGAGGTGCTGCGGAGCCACCCCGTGGACGGCGCCGTGCTCATGGGGGGCTGCGACAAGACCGTGCCCGGCCTGCTCATGGGCGCGATCACGATGGACCTGCCCGCGATCTTCCTGCCGGCGGGGCCGATGCTCGCGGGCCGCCACCGCCAGGA
>RFPF01000303.1 GCA_009926295.1 Planctomycetia bacterium | reverse complement strand
TGCGAGAGTCCGCCCGTCGGTCTTCGTGCCAAAACAACCTCAAGCAGATCAGCCTGGGGATGATCAACTTCGCCGATGTCAATCGGCGGTTTCCGCCCGGGCAATTGCAGGTCACCATCGGCGGCGTGATGACGAAGACGCTTGCATGGTCCGCCTTTTTCCTGCCTTTCGTCGAGCAGAATCAGGTGGAGCTCTCCGACGCAGCGGTGGCGTCCGCGACGGTGCCGTCGCCGGATTCCCGCTTCTACCTCAAGGCCCCGCTGAACAGCGTCTACAACCAGAAGGCCACGGCGACCATCATTCCGCTCTACCTCTGCCCGAGCACGTCACGGCGTCACACGACACGCGGCGCCGATAATCGAATCATCGACGTCGATGGCAACGGCACGATCGATCCCACGAAGGGCGAGGGTTTTGCGTGCATCGATTACGCCGGATGCAGCGGCGTCAGCACCTACTCCCGATACGTCAATGTCTCGACCGGCACGACCTACCCCAGCGACAACGGTGTCTTCCCGAACACCGCAGCGACGTCGATGACGCAGGCAACCCAGCTGCGGACGATCACGGACGGACTGTCGAAGACGATGCTGCTCTGCGAGATCACCGGTCGGGGCATCTACGGCACGGCCTATCGCGGGATGTGGGCGTCCGGCCAGAACTGCATCACCGTCGGGCCGTTTTCGACGACCGTCGCGATGATCAACCCCGACCCTGTCGACAGCACCTCCTCGACCGTGCAGTCGGGTTACTTCCGGACGAGTGCGAACGCCAGCCTCTTCTCCGACCACCGTGGCGGTGTGCAGATCGCCATGTGTGATGGGTCAATCCGCTTCCTTTCGGAATCGACGTCGGAGGACGTCGTGGAGGCGCTGGCATCAAAGGGGGCCGGCGAAGCCGTTGGTGTCGACTAACGGCCGTCCTGACCGATCTGCCGCCGTTGCCTGGATCCTCCTCGACTGGGCTGCGAGCGCGTTTTCCGCGATCCTGATCACGCTGGTCGTGGCGTATGTCGAGAGGGTCGTGTTCGCCGATGCCGCGTGGGGCGTGCCCGGGGGCGTCGTGTGGGCGTGGATCATGGCCACCGCGATGCTCGTGTCGGCGGTCCTCGCACCATTTCTCTCCGCCCACGCCGACCGCACCCACGGCCACAAACGCTGGCTCATCATCGCGACCGCCCTCGGAGCAGGGGCGTGCCTCGGCCTTGCTGCAGCGCCGCCTGCGGCGAGGCTGGCCATCGCCACGGCGATCGTGATCGCGTCCGTGGGGTTCGACATGGCGCAGATCTTCACCGGCAGCCTGCTGCCACGGATCGCCCAGGGGGCCGCCGCCGACAGGCTCTCGGCCGCCGGATTCGGCGCGGGCTACGTCGGCGGCGCGATCGCCCTCATCCTGGCCACGGCCGTCGTGAGCAACCGCGACGCCCTCGGGCTTTCAGCCCCAGACGCCCTCCGCTGGTCGTTCGTCGTGATGGGGGGCTGGTGGCTCGGCTTCTCGCTGCCCGCGGCGTTCACGCGGATGGGCGACGGCAGGTCGGCCGACCATGCCGCCACGTCGGCGGGGGAGCTCATGGGTTTCGCCCGCTCACTCGCCGGAGAAGCCGCCGGGGGCCTCGGCCGCACGCTGCTCGGCAGCATCCTCGTGCTCGGGGCCGTGCAGACGGCGATTTCGCAGTTCTCGAGCATCGCCTTGGAGCGATTCAATCTCGATTCGGCCGCGCTCGTGCGGCTCGTGCTCCTCGTGCAGTTCGTGGCCCTGCCCGGTGCTCTCTTCATGGGCTGGCTCTCCACGCGTTGGAGCAGGGGGGGAGCGCTCGTCGCGTGCCTCGCCGGCTGGCTCGTCGTCATCGTGCTGGCGGCGTTCGTGCAAAACCCCGGCCAGCTCACCGGGCTCGCCGTCGTGCTCGCTCTCGTGCTCGGCGGGGTGCAGAGCGTGGTGCGGGCCACGATCGCCGGCCTCGCGCCGCCCGGCCGCTTCGGGGCGACATTCGGCCTCTTGCAGGTCGGCAGCAAGCTCGCCGGCTTCGTGGCGAGCCTGCTCTTCGGCGCGGCGTATGCCGCCACGGGCGAATCGCGCACCGGCCTCATCGTGCTCCTCGCGCAGCTCGCCGCCGGCTGGTGGGTGCTGAGGCGACAGGCTCAAGCCCGTCCTACGTGAGGCCGAGGACGTCGCGCATCGAGTAGAGGCCGGCCGGCTTGCCCACGAGGAACACGGCCGCGGCGAGGGCGCCCTGCGCGTAGCAGTCGCGGCTCGTCGCCCGCACGTTCACCGAGAGCGACTCCCCCTCGAGACCGAAGAGGATCGTGTGCTCGCCGGGGTTGTCGCCGGCCCGCACGGCGTGATAGCCGATCTCGTCGGCGGGGCGGGCCCCGGGCCGGCCTTCGCGGCCGTGGGCGGCCTTCGTCTGGCCCATCGCCCCACGGACGATCTCGCCAAACTTGAGCGCCGTGCCGCTCGGCGAATCTTCCTTGTGGCGGTGGTGCACCTCGATGATCTCGACGTCGGCCCGGCTTCGCACCCGCTCGAGGAGCGTCCCAGCCCGGCCCACGAGGTCCATCGCGATGTTGACAGCCAGGCTCATGCTGGGCGACTGGAGCACGGCGATCTGCTTCGCGGCTTCCGCCAGGGCGCCGCGGGCAGGCGCGTCGAGGCCCGTCGTCGCCACCACGAGCGGCACCTTCTTCGCCACGCAGGTGGCGATGATCCCGGGCACCGCTTCGGGAAGTGAAAAATCGATCACGACGTCGGCCGGGCAACTCCACCCGTCGCTCACCGCAACGCCCGCGGGAGAGAGGCCGGCGAGCGAGCCCGCATCGGAGCCGACTTTTGGATGGCCGGTCCGCTCGACCGCGGCCACGAGCCGCCAGGGAGTGGCGTCGGACGCGGCGCACGCGATCACGCGCTGCCCCATCCTGCCGGCGGCACCATGCACGACGAGGCGGAGCGGCTCAGCCATAGAGTTCGATGGCCTGCACGATCTCATCGAGCCGGTTGCCGACGCTCACGGACCGGTTCGCGAAGCTCGCCCGGCTCACGCCCCGGCTGCCGAGCACCTCGTTGAAGAGCTTCTGGTCGGTCGTGTGGTAGGCCACGGTGGCCGTGGGGTCCTTGAGCTGGTGGCCGGTGAGGATGCACACCACCCGCTCATCGCGGCCGATGACGCCTTCCGCAACGAGCTGCTTCGCTCCGGCCACGCTCGCGGCGCTCGCCGGCTCGCAGCCCAGGCCGCCGGCCCCCACCTGGGCCTTGGCGTCGAGGATTTCCTGCTCGGTGACTTCGCGCACCACGCCGTCGCACAC
>RFPF01000302.1 GCA_009926295.1 Planctomycetia bacterium | reverse complement strand
TCGGGAATCGTCGCCGACGGGCTGGCCGACGCAGTCCCGCTCGAGCAGGTGCACGTCCACCAGATCGCACCGGCCCCGTCGGCGAGGGTGTGACGTGCCCGACGCCGACGCGATGCAGCGGCTGCTCGAGGACCCGCAGGCCGCCGCGTCGTGGGGCGTCGCGGCGGGGCTTGCCGAGCCGTCCGCGGCCCACCGCGCCTTCGCCACGCTGGCCGGCCTCGGCGTGCCTTTCGACCTGCTCGGGACCGTGGCCGACGAACTCGCGAGGCTTCTGCCCGAGGCCGCCGACGCCGATCGCGTGCTCGCGGCGGTCGAGCGTTTTTTCACGGCCCTCCGCAGTCCGCTCTCGACGGCGGCCCTCTGCCAGCGCGATCCGCGGGCCCTGGAGACCCTCGTGCGCATCTTCGCGGTGAGCCCCCACCTCGCGGAGATCGTGATCGCCGACCCGGAGTCGTGGGAGCAGGTGCGGCTCGGGCAGGGGCGGCCGGAGAACCGCGAGGCGGTCGCAGCGGCGCTGCGGGCGGAAGTCGACGCGGTCAACGAACCCCCCGACGTGATGCGGGCGCTGCGGCGGTTCAAGCGCCGAGAGACCCTGCGGATCGCCTACGGCGACATCGTCGGCGGGCAGCGGCTCGAGACCGTCGTGACGCAGATCTCGCACGTCGCCGATGCGATCGTCGGGGAGGCCGTGCGCTCGGCCGTGACGAGGCTGGAACGCCAGCGGG
The DNA here is from genome assembly GCA_009926295.1 of Planctomycetia bacterium. Classification (GTDB taxonomy): domain Bacteria; phylum Planctomycetota; class Planctomycetia; order Pirellulales; family UBA1268; genus RGVT01. Next base: position 2,587 of record RFPF01000302.1, on the reverse strand, counting down.
GAACCCCGCGCGGGCCCGGGGGTGAGCGGGCCACGCTCGCGGTGATCGCGCTGGGCAAGCTCGGCGGCGCGGAGCTCAACTACTCCAGCGACATAGACCTCGTGTTCGTCTACTCCGCCGAGGGGCGGGCCGAGGGGCCGAAGCCCTGCACGAACCAGGAGTTCTTCGAGCGGGCCGTGCAGGAGGCGGTGAGGCTGATCGGCGAGGCGACCGACCTCGGCGCCGCCTACCGGGTCGATCTGCGGCTGCGGCCGCACGGGGGCGTGGGGCCCGTGGTGCTGGCACTCGAGCCGACGCTCGCCCACTACGACCAGTTCGGCCGCACGTGGGAACGGCAGGCCTGGGTGAAGGCGCGTGTCGTCGGCGGAGATGCCGCGCTCGGGGCCCGGCTCCTCGCGGAGCTCGAGCCCTGGGTCTACCGCCGCTGGCTGTCCGGGGCCGACATCAGCGGCATCAAGGCGCTCAAGCGCCGCATCGAGCACCGGGCCGAGCGCGAGGGCACCGACCAGCGAAACCTCAAGACCGGTCGCGGCGGCCTGCGCGACATCGAGTTCACGATCCAGTTTCTGCAGCTCGTCAGCGGGGGCGACCTCCCGCAGGTGCGGATCGGGGCCACGCTCGAGGCGATCCGCCGGCTCGCCGCCGCCGGTGCGCTCACCGACCAGGAGCGTGAGATCCTCGAGCGCACCTACACGCTGCTGCGCACGGTCGAGCACCGGCTCCAGATCCTCTACGACCGCCAGACGCACGACCTGCCGGCGGAGCCCGGGGAGTTCGCCCGGCTCGCGGTGCGGTGCGGCTACGGCAGCGGCCCGGATGCCGCCGGCCGACTGCGGGCCGACCTCGACGCGGCGACCGACCTCAACCGGCGCATCCTCGACCACCTGCTGCACGACGCCTTTCCCGACGACGGCCCGCCCGAGCCGGAGGTCGATCTTGTGCTCGATCCCGAGCCGCCGGCGTCGCTCGTGCACGACGTGCTCGCGAGGCATGGTTTTCGCGACGTGCCCGCCGCCCACCGCACGCTGGTCTCGCTCGGCGAGGAGCAGGTGCGGTTTCTCTCGACGCGGCGCTGCCGCCACTTCCTCGCGGCGATCGCCCCCCGCCTGCTCACGGCGATCGGCCGGACGCCCGACCCCGATGCCACGCTCGCGAACCTCGGCCGCGTCGGCGATTCACTCGGCGGAAAGGGCGTGCTGTGGGAGTTGTTCAGCTTCAATCCCGCGTCGCTCGACCTGACGGTCCGGCTGTGCTCGTCGAGCCCCTTCCTCTCGGGGCTGCTCGTGAGCAATCCCGGCATGCTCGACGAACTGCTCGACAGTCTGCTGCTGGAGCACCTGCCGGACGAGCCCGCGCTGACGGCGACGCTCGATGAACTGTGCCGCGGTGCCGCCGACATCGCGCCCATGCTGCATGCCTTCAAGGCCTCGCAGCAGCTGCGGGTGGGTGTGCGCGACGTCCTCGGCAAGCTCGGTGCCACGGCGGTGACGGCCGCGCTCACCACGATCGCCGACACGCTCGTGCGAAAGGTGATGGCCCACGAGGAGAATCGGCTCGTCGACCGGCTCGGCGAGCAGATGGCGGGCGAGGGGGATACCGTCGGCGTGCGGGCCGGTGCGGTTGTGCTCGCCATGGGAAAGTGCGGCGGCCGCGAGATGAACTACGCCAGCGACGTCGACGTGGTGTTTCTCTACGACCACGAGGGGATGACGTTCCCTTCGCGCCGTGGACGCCGGTCGCTCGAAAGCACGACGAACGCCCACTTCTTCGGCGAGCTCGCCCAACGCACGCTCAAGGTGTTCAATGCGTCCACTCCCCAGGGCCGTCTCTACGAGCTCGATTCCCGGCTGCGGCCGAGCGGCAAGAGCGGCCCGGCGGCGTTGTCGCTCTCCGCGCTCGAGGCCTACTTCGCCCCCGAGGGCCCGGCGGCCGTCTGGGAGCGGCAATCGCTCGTGAAGGCCCGCGTGTTGCTCGGAAGCCGCCCGGCCGCCGCCGCGGCCATGCAGATCGTGCACCGGGCCGCCTACGACCGCCGCTGGACGGCCGAGGAGGTCGCGGCGATCCGGGCGATGCGGTTCCGCATGGAAGAGGGCGCGAAGCCGACGAACCTCAAGCGCGGCCCCGGCGGCGTGGTCGACATCGAGTTCATCGCCCAGATGCTCCAGCTCGTGCACGGCGGCGCGAACCCGGCCCTGCGCACGCCCGAGACACTCGCCGCCCTCGAAGCCCTCCACGCGGCCGGTCATCTCGCTGCCGCCGACCACGCGTTCCTCGTCGCCGCCTACCGGATGCTGCGCACCATCGAGGGCCGGCTGCGGCTCCTCGACGCCACGGCCCGCCACGACTTCCCGACCGACCCGGTCGAGCAGCGGAAGCTCGCCCACCTTCTCGGTGTGCCCGACCCCGACGCACTCGTCGCGGACGTGCAGGCCCTCACCGCACGGATTCGCACAACCTTCGATCGAATTTTCGCAGCCGAAGCGGCGCAACTGTAACGTGCGCGCCGGATCGGGGTTGCCCCATGCCATCTCGCCGGACGCTCACTACGGCCATCCTGGCCTCCGCTCGCTCGGATCTGCCTGCGCTG
>RFPF01000301.1 GCA_009926295.1 Planctomycetia bacterium | reverse complement strand
GAGTGGTCCGGCACGGGTGGATTTTGAGCGAGGAGAGTATGCGCTCTCCGTGCATGACCGCACGGGACTGGCAACCTTGAAGGACGCGCATGATCTGATCATCGACGGGAACGGAGCCACGTTGGTGCTCGCTGGCGAGACGTGCCTCCTCAGTCTGCGGGATTGCCAGCGCGTGACGGTCCAAAACTTTGAAGCGAGGAGCAGCCAGCCCGGTCACACCCTCGTGCGGGTGCTGTCGGTCGATCCACTGAATGCGCGGCTCATGGTGAAGGCAGAACCCGGCTACGATGCCGACGTGGCGCGTTTCTTTCAGGGGGAAGGCAATGCTGGCAGCTTCCTCAATCGCGTAGACCCTGCACATCACGGGCGGCATCTCAGTCGCGGTTTTGTCTCCGCACGCGACGCCAAGGCTGCGCCCGTGCCGAATGCGGACGGTCAGTTTTACATCGGCCCGGTCAAGCCAAGTGCGTTGTCGCATCACGAGCCGGGCGCACTGGCTGTCGTCACGCTGTATCGCTCGCCTTTCGTCCGCATGGATGGCACGGAGGAATGCACGCTCAGCGAAATCCGACTCGTGGATCACCCCGGTGGCCCCTGCATGGGCAATGACAACTCCGCGCAGAGCTTGCTCGCCGTGAAAGCGGTGTGCCGCACGCCTACCGACTACCAAGGCGGCCACTCAGGAGTGAACAACGGACGCATTGGCGCGTGGGTGGAAGCCTGTGAATACGAATGCCTGGCCGATGACGGTGGCCCGGCGCATCAGGCACTGCGCATGAAGGTGGACCGCACCGACGGCCCGGACGCTGTCATTTTGGCGGATTCATGGACCAACAGCGAGTTGCGGCCCGCTGACCGCGTCGTCTTCATGGACTCGCTCACCGGGCGCTTTGCCATCACCAGGCTGCGGGAGGTCTCGGGGGAGCGGAAAGCCATGCGCCTGCAACTCGGCGATGACCTCGCCACGCTCGCAAAGGAACTCGGGCGTGAATCATCACAGCCATGGAAAGGTGTGCTGGTGTATCGCTACGCACCTAGCAACGAAGACTTCGTCTATCGACACAACCGGCACGTCGGAGGGCGCGGTCACGGAGTGAAATTCAACGGCACCCGTGGATGGATCGCCGACAACCATTTTGAGAATGTCACGGGCAATGCCATCCACGTCGGCTTCACCTACACTGAAGCGATCTCCGGCGTAGGAGCCCGGGATGTCGTGGTGAGCGGCAATACCATCATCTACAGCGGATGGACGCCCATCACCTGCCTTTCCACCTCCCGCCTCGGCGGCAACATCCTCATCCGCGACAATCGCATCACCGAAGCCCGCGAAGCGGCAATCGCGATCCAAGGCTGCGATGGAGTGACCATTCACAACAACACATTCAACTCCACGGCATCACCAAGCAGAGAAGCATGGATCTTTGCGATTGATACGAAGGACGTCCGCTCTGCCGAAAACAAACACGCCAGTGAAGTGCCGCTGATGAAGACTGTCGGTCCATCGAAATAGGCCTGACGCTCAACCGCGATGGCAACTGGAATGGACAATCAGCGACCTGTGGACGCAGCCGCGCCGTATTTCAAGGGCGTTACGCCCGTCTCTTGGCGAAAAACAGTGGCGAGGTAGTGGCCCGTGCTGAAGCCACTCGCTGCGGCCGCCATGGCGGGATCACTGGCGAGGTCGTGGAGCTGCCACGGGTCTTTCTCGAGGTCGTAAAGCTCCTCCTTCACCGGCATCACAAGAGCCGCGGTGTCGAGCGGCTGTCCCTGCCCGTCGACGTTGGCATACCGCACCAGGTACGCATACCGGTCGTCTCGGATGCTCCGGCACGATCGGCTCTCGGGATCGAACTCGCCGTGCCACTCGAGGCCCGTGATCATGAAGTCGCGCTCGGGCTCGACGCGGCCAGACTTCCCCGACGTCAGCATCGGGTCGAGGCTGCGGCCAGTCATGCCGGCGGGCACGTCGAGGCCGGCTGCTTCAAGGAAAGTCGGCGCGAAGTCGGCGAAGCTCACGAAGTCGGTCACGGTCCTTCCGCTCGGCACCCGGGCCGGCCACATCATCGCCAGCGGCACGTGGCATCCGAGGTCGTAGGGCGAGGCCTTGCCGCGAAGCGCCTGGCTACCGTCGCTGATCGCCGTGCCGTTGTCGGCAGTCACCACCACGAGCGTGTTCTCGAGCAGCCCGCGTTCCTCGAGGCTCGCGAGCATCCGCGCGAGGTGGCGGTCGGCCAGGCAGATCTCATAGAGGAAATTCGCCCGCGCCTGACGCTTCCGGGGCGTGTCCTCCATGAAGGGCGGCAGCGGCACCTCGTCGAGCGACACGCCAAACTCCTTTTCGAGCAGGCGGTAGTTGTCCGGGCCGGATGGCTCGTGGGGCTCCATCACGCCGGCCCAGAAGAAAAATGGTTTTGAAGCATCGCGCGTCTTGAGGAACTTGGCGAAATTGCCCGCGTAGTCGTTGTCATGCACCCCCTTGGGTGGGTCGGCGATCGTCTCCCGGTCGAACTTTCTCCCCAGCGACTCACTCGCGATCCCGAGCGTAGGATGCGAACCGGGCCCCCAGCCTTTTCCGGTGCGCGCCACCTCGTAGCCGTCGTCGGCGAGAATCTGCGACACGGTCGGATACTTCTCAGGGATAAAGGCCTGGATGAAGCCACCCTGCTCCAGTTCCCAGAAGTGCCGGCCGGTCAGCACGCTCGCCCGCGAGGGCGCGCAGGACGGCGCCGTGGTGAAGCCGTTGGTGAACAGCACCCCGTCCTTCGCCACGCGATCGAACGCCGGCGTGGGCAGTTTCGACCAGCCGTAGGCGCTCCGTTCGACCGCGCTCTCGTCGTCGGTGATGAAGAACAGGATGTTCGGCTGCTGGGCCCCGCCCTGCCCGGCGGCTCCACCGTCCCGGGCCACCACCACACACAGCAGCCCCACGATCACCGCTCCATGCAGACGCATCGCTTGTCCTCTTTCTTGGTAGGTCACCGGGTGAGCGAGACGCCACGGTCGTTCCATTCGATGCCGAGCCCCGGGGCGGAGGGCAGGGTGTAGCGGCCCCCTTCACATTGCAAGGGCTCGGCGAGGAAGGCGTTGGCCGTGGCGAGGACATTCGGGTTGAATTCGCAGAGGTCGCACGTGCTCGTGGCCGCGGCCACGTGGATCGCCGCGGCCACCTGCGGCCCCATCGCGATGCTCAGGTGCGGCACGACGGGCCCCGCGAACGCTCCGGCGATCTTCGTGAAGCCGGTGATCCCCACGCGGCCGAGGTCGGGCTGGAGGATTTTTGCGACGCGTAGAAACGGCTCGAGTTCGGCGAGGCAGCGGTAGCTT
>RFPF01000031.1 GCA_009926295.1 Planctomycetia bacterium | reverse complement strand
CTCGACCCCACGACCACGATCCCGCCCGACGAATCCGCAATCCGCCACGCCTTCGGGTGAAACGAATCGGGTGAGCCGCGGAGGTTTTCGAGTTCCGCGAGCCGGGCCTCAAAGGCCCCGCCGGCGAGGTCTATCCACCCGACCAACTGCCGCAACGCCTCGGGCGACGTGATGCCGAGGTAATCCCCCACGAGCAGCCGCACGCGGGCCCCGGCGACGATCGCACTGAAGAGCCCCGCGCGGATGACGTCGAGGCCCGAACGCTGGACGAACGACGCGAGCAGGTCGATCTCGCTCGCCCCCGGAAGCCGCTCAGCGAGCCGCGACCAAAGCGGCCGATCGGGCCCAGTGGTGAGGGAGAGCCGCGGGTCCCCGGTGCCGTTAGCTGGGGCCCCAGCCAAATAATTCCCCTTCCCTGGGATGACATGCCGCACGCCGCCGCGGGGGTCGCCCATGTCGCCGGCATACCGCGGGATCACGTGCACATGCACATGCGGCACGGTCTGGCCGGCGGCGGCCCCAGCGTTGAAGCCGACGTTGTATCCATCAGGCTTCGGATCGAGCCGCTGATCGAGCAGAGCCTTTACGTCGCCGACGAGCGCGAAGAGCGCCTGCTGCTCCGCGGCCGTGCACTCAAAGAACGTCGGCACGACCCGCCGCGTGATCACGAGCACGTGCCCCGGCGACACGGGAAACGAATCGAAGATCGCGAAGCAGAGGCTGTTCGCGCAGACCCACTCCGCCTCGGGGATCTTCAAAAACGGCGAGGGGGCGGCCGACGTCATGGCCGGCAGTGTACGACCCCGCGGGACAACCTTGGTCCGCGGTAGAATCTTCGGGAAGTTACTCGCACCAGCCCCTTGACTGTGAACTATACGCCCGTATACTCCTGGGCCGTGGCCAACGGTCCGCACAACCAAGACGCGGAGCATCGCAAACCATGACCGTCGACATCCCTGCCGATCTCGCACCGTTCGTACAGCGCCTGATTGCCGAGCGACGGTTTCTCACCGAGGGCGATGTGCTCGCTGAAGGGCTGCGATTGCTGCAGTCGCAGGAGGCCCTGCGTGCAGCCGTTCGGGATGGCTTTGCCGAACTCGAAGAAGGCCGATCCCTGCCAGCTGACGAGGTGTTTGCGAAGGCCGAGAAACGCATCGCGACAGCCGAGCGAGCCAGTCGGGCATGAGCGGAGTGAGGTTTTCCGCCGCCGCGGAGTCAGACCTGCTCGACATCGTTGATTTCATCGCACGAGACAATCCCCGTGCCGCCAGAGAATGGCTTGCCAGCCTGATTGGCTCCAAGACACCCTTGACTCAATACTGCACGCCCGTATACTCCTCTGCACGCCTCGGAGGTCGCCATGATCGTAACGCTGAAGGCAGTCGTACACGGCGGGAAGATCGAACTCGCCGAACCCGCAACTCTTCCCGAAGGCGCAAAAGTGCTGGTCACACTGTTGCCGGAGGACGACCGCGATTTCTGGATTGAAGCAAGCCAGAAGTCGCTGGCCGACATCTGGGACAACCCCGAGGATGACGGGTATGCCAAGCTTCTCGAGAAATGACGTCGTGCTGGTGGCCTATCCCTTCGCGGATCGGATTGGCGGCAAGGTCCGTCCGGCCGTGATTGTGAGTGGTACCCATCGGTCGCAGGATGTCATTGTCGTGCCATTGACGAGTCGCGCCGATCGTATCGGCGAAGGCGAGTTCCTTCTGGCCGAGTGGCAAGCCGCTGGTCTCAACATGGCATCGGTCGTGAAACGAGGATTGTTCACGGTGCACGATTCGTTCGTTGTTAAACGCATTGGCATACTGAGTGGTGTCGATATGGCAAGAATTGACGACTCATTGCGACTGTGGCTGTCGCTGTAAATCTCAAGGCGTGCCGCCAAGCCGGCCATGACCTCAGGTGAGAAGGTCCGCGACCACTTCAGGCACGCCGATGGTCGCAGGCTTGGCTACGGCCTCGAATGCCAGCCCCGAAACCTCCCCAGGGATGTCTGGATTCACGACGATCCGGCGGGCTCGCTTCGGCGCCTCGAAGATGAGCCCTGCCGCAGGATAGACCTGGAGTGACGTGCCCACGACGATCAGTACATCGGCACTGGCTACCAACTCCACCGCCTCTTCCATGGCCGGCACCATCTCGCCAAACCACACGATGTGCGGCCGCAGCTGGCTGCCGAGCTCGCACCGGTCGCCGAGATGGATATCGGCGTCGCCGAGATGTCGGATGAGCCCTGGGTCACGTGTGCTGCGAGCCAGCATGATCTCGCCGTGGAGATGCAGTACGTGAGTGGACCCCGCACGCTCGTGGAGGTCGTCCACGTTCTGCGTGACGATCCGCACGTCGAAAGCCCGCTCGAGATCCACGAGCGCCTTGTGCGCGGCATTGGGCACGGCAGCCCGCACCGCCCGCCGCCGCTGGTTGTAGAACTCGAGCACGAGGGCGGGATTCGCAGCCCAGCCCTCCGGCGACGCCACGTCCTCGACCCGGTGCCCTTCCCAGAGCCCGTCCGCGCCGCGGAACGTCTGCAGCCCGCTCTCGGCACTGATCCCGGCTCCACTGAGCACGACGATGCGTTTCATGAGCCGGCCTCTCGCGACTGATTCACACAAAACAGCGCGACTTCATTCCGGCCGCTTTTTGCGGCGCTTGGCCGAGCGACGTTGCTCTCGATCGGCATTCATCTCGTCGATCGCGGCCTGGGCGACGCGCTGCATCGCGGCCTGGGCCTCGTCGCGGGATGCCACGCCCATCTCGATCAGGAGCGTGAGCCATCCCGCCTCGTAGTCGTGCAGCCGATTCTTTGCCGGTTCGGTCATGGGGCCCTCCTCGTGATGCTTCCACTGTATGGATTGTCGGAGGCGGAGGGACAACCTTGGTCCGCGACTATGACACGCGCGCGACGAGCCGAGCGCGGGCCTGCGGCCGATCGTCCCCGTAAAATATGGATATCCTGGAGGGCGCACGATGACTTCGGCCAGCGTCGATCTGCGGAAATGCACCGGAAAAATCAGGCACCTCGATGCCGCGCGAGCAAGGGAGCTCGTGGCGCTGTTTCGGCGGCCCATTCATGCGACCGGGCCCGGATTCGCCCGCGATTGCCACGACCCGGTCGTGGCCGCGGCCTACGGCTGGGCGTCTCTCGGGCGATCGCCCGGCGACACGGCCGAAGACGTGATCGGCCACTTCGCGACGCACCTTTACCTCCACGAGGTGATCCGGCTCCCGCTCTCCGTGGCGAGGCAATTGGTGCAGCATCGAGGCCATCTCTATCTCGACAAGCTGGTGACCATCACCAATGCCGTCGCCGCCGAACTGGCGACGCACGCAGGCGGCGGGCTGTCGCTCAACAACCTCCGCAGGCTCTCGGCCGCGGCAGCGTGGTCGCTGGGGCATCACGATGGCGACCTCTCCCTCAACCGCCTGGGCAGCCTCGGCGTCGCCGCCGCGATCGGCCTCGCCCGACACGCGCACAATCTCCATCTCGCGGGCCTGAAGCGGCTCATGCCCCAGGCTGCGGCCGCCCTGTCGCATCATCGCGGCGACCTGTTTCTCGAGGCGCTCCCGCTGCTCTCCGCCCGAGTGGCGAAGCACCTCGCCCGGCATCGCGGGCAATTGCACCTCCACGGTGTCTTGCAACTCAGGAAATCGACCGCCCACGCACTCGGCTGCCGCTCGGGGCACCTCTGCCTCAGGGATCTCAGGGCGTTGCCACCGGCGGAGGCCCGGCTCCTCGCCGCGCATCGGGGCCCGCTCTACCTCAATAACGTCGAGATCACCGCTGCCGCCGCGGACGCCCTCGGCGAGCACGAAGGCGCTCTCTCGCTCTCACCGCCGGCCGGCATCCCGGAGCACCACGTGGCGGCGCTCATCCGGCACGCCGGGCCGCTCTATCTCGGCGGACTCAAAACCATCGGCGAGCGCACCGCCGGGATCCTGGCGAGCCAGCGGGGCCCGCGCGGCATCGCCGGCCTCTCTGGGCTGTTCATTGACAGCGTGAAGCAGATCACGCCGCAGGTGGCCGCGATCCTCGCGACGCACCGGGCCGGGGAACTGTCGCTCGGCGGCCTCGCGCTGCTCACGGAAGACCTCGCCCGTGAGCTCGTGAGGCATCCGATCCTCTCGCTCGGCGGCATCGCGAGCGTGACCGATCGCGTCGCGAACATCCTCGCCTCGCACGAGGGCGGCGTGCTGTCGCTCCGAGGGCTGGAGCGCGTGACCGCCGCGGGGCTCGCGAAGCTTCGCCAAAACCCCGGCATCGAGCTGCCCCGCCGACTGCGGCTCGATCCTGCGGCTCCGTCCGGTGCCGCCACGCCGCCGTGGCCGAGCGAAGCCGCCACGATCGCGGCCATCGAACGCATCGCCCAGGCGGGCGAATTGGCCCTGAGCGCAGGATAGAACGTCGCTGAAGTGGTCGCGGCTCTGATATCATCCGCCCATGGCTGCCTTCGGACTCGCCCTCTCCGGCGGAGGATTTCGGGCCACGCTCTACCACCTGGGCGTGATCCGGTATCTCCGCGACAACGGCACCCTGCCGCTCATCACCGATATCTCCGCCGTCTCCGGCGGCAGCATCCTGGGCGCGCATCTGGTCCTCAACTGGGACCGCTACACCGGCGACGACCGGGCTTTCGGCGAGGCTGCCGCCGAGATCCTGCGCTTCGTGCAGCACGACGTGCGCAACCACATCGTCCGCCGGCTGCCGCTGTTGTTTCCATTGCGACTGGCGGCCAAGCTCACCGGGTGGCACGCGTCGCCGTTCACGCCCAATGCGCTCCTGGAGCGGGCGTATCGGCAGTTCCTCTATGGCGACCGGCGGCTCTTCGAACTGCCAGAGCAACCCACCCTCCATGTGCTGTCCACGAACGTGAGCGACGGGGTGATGGCGGTGTTCAACCGCGACGGTCTCCATATCCAAACGCGCGACGCCGGCTCGGCGGCCTCCTTCCGGCATGTCGCCGGCCAGACGGCGAGCATCGCGAAAGTGGTCAGCGCCTCGTCGGCGTTTCCCGGGTTCTTCCCGCCGGTCGAGATCTCGGCCACCGACCTCGGCGTGCACGAGGGGCAGTTCCCCACCGAGTCGTTCACCGACGGCGGCGTCTACGACAACCTCGGCACGCGAGGTTTTTCGTGGCTCGTGAAACATTGTGGCCGGACGTTCGACCGGATCGTGGTGAGCGATGCCGGCAAGCCGTTCCAGATATTGGGGAACGCGCCGCTGGGGTTCGTGGCCCAGTCGATCCGGGCTTCCGACATCCTCTGGGACAGGGTCTGGCAGCTCGAGCGCGAGAACTTCGGCGACCGCAACGGGTTTCTGTTCCTGCCTGTGACGCAGGTGGTCGATCCCCATGACGATCCGCATGTCCTGCACCCCGTGGTACAGGCCGAGGTGTCGAGCATCCGCACCGATCTCGACCGATTCAGCGACCTCGAGGTGAACGCGCTGGTCGCGCATGGATACGAGGTGGCCAGGAGCCTCAATCGACGGCTCGGCGACAACGCGCTCAAGCCGGTGGCGGAAGGGCCGCCGTGGGAGCCGCTTCCGGGCAGGTCGTCGGTCGTGCAACGTGGGTCACAGGCCGGGGGAGCGCAACACGCCGCCGGCACCGCACGCACCGCAGCCACGAATGAAAGTGCGCGGATCGCCGTCCTCCTGCGGCGGTCGAGCCAGCGGAAAGTCTGGTCGACGCTCCTCGACTGGAAAGACTGGCCGACGTACCTCTACATCGCCCTCGCCGCCCTGCTGTTCGTCTATCTGCCGGTGCGGTTCTACAAGGTGCATCGCCGCGCCGAGATGCTCACCAGCGTGATCGACTCGATCGCGAAGGGGGATCCCGACATCCGGATCGTGCTCGACCTCGTGGAGAGCGATCCCTTCGCCACGTGGCGGAAAATCGAGGTCACCGAGGCTCCCGCGCCCACCCCCGACGACTTCGCCGGCCTCGAGATTCTTTCCTACAGTCGTATCAACGACCTCCGCAACGCATGGTCGGGGCGGCTGGGCCCCGACTCGGGCGGCCGCGTGCATTTCCGCGACCGCGTCGTGCTCCGGGTGACCGATGCGGCGCGGCGCGGGCGGGGCGTGGTGTTTCGCAACGCGTTGGACATCGAAGACGTCGACTACCGCCACGAGTAGAAGCCGCCGACCGTCACGTTGATCGGGTGGACGGCGCGGCCCCCGAGGACCTCCAGGATCCGGCATCCGATCGCCTTCAACCGCAGGCCCCGCTCGACGAGCCGATCACGCTCGAACTCGGCGGGGCCGTGCGGTTTTCGTCGTTGCCGCCGGGCCGCATGCCGATGGTGATGCAGTTCGACGCCGACCTCGTCAACGTATGGCTGCTTTTCCCGGAGGATCATCCTTACCGCCCTATCCGCGCGGTGCACCCGAAGCCGCCGAGCCGCTCACGTCGCGATACACGATCGACCACCCCTACGGCCAGCTCATCGGCTGGTCGGTGATCATGCCACGGCGGGATACCGTCTACGAGAGCCGCTGGACCAGCGACTGAGCGGCCGGGCCCGCCACGCTCCGGACCCGACGGAATCCTCGGTTCTGGCCGCAAAACAGGGTCTGCCGAACCAAATCTCCCGGGGAGGCGTAAAGACACTGATCGGGCTCGAGCAGGAGACTTGGGTCATGGGACTTGGCCCGAACAGGGCGTGGCTGGTCGTGGCGTGTGGGACGCTCGTAGCCCAGGCCGCGCCCGTTTCGCTCAGCCGGGCCTGCGACCAGCCCTGCTGCGTGGTGCCGTCGGGTACGCCGAGCGGGTGCTGTGCGCACGAGGACGACGGTCGCCAGGGTACGACCGAGACGCCCTGCCGATGCCAACTCGAGCCGAGAGAAGGCCAGCCCTCCTCGCAGCCGCGACAGGCACACCCCTCCCTCGACCATGGTCTGTGGACGCCCACACTCGCGTCCGCCGCGCCGCATGTGCCGCAGGTGCTCGGCGCGAGCCGGGAGTATCTGGCGGCCGCGCTCGCCATGCCGATCCGCCCGCCGCGGATCCTGTTTGGCGTGTGGCGGAACTGAATCGGAAGCCGCATCTCAGGCTTCTCCGCGCTCACGCGTCGTGGCGCGGATCGATCGATTCAGGTTTCACAAACGCAAGGGGTTTTCCCATGAACGGTTTCCTGCTCTGGGCGGCACTGGGCCTCGCGGCCTCGGTCTCCGCCATCACCGCCGGCCCGACGGCCGGCTGTCCGAAGTGTGAGTGCTGCGGCTGCTGCGAGACGGGCGTCTGCAAGTGCACGAGCTGCACCTGCGAGTGCTGCGTCGACGAGTGCCCCGCGGCCGGCGTGAAGGCCGGTGCGGAGGAGTGCTGCGGCTCGGGCTGCGGCGGCTCCGGCTGCTGCGGAAAGTAGTCGCCGACGGTGAGAAGTGACGTGCGAGTGGCGGCGGGGGACGCGAGTCTCCCGCCGCCTTCTTGGTATAACGACCGACCCCCGTTCACGAGGCAGGCATCATGGCCGGATCGAAGCTGCTCGAGCCCTTCACGATCGGCGAACTCGCACTCCCCAACCGCGTCGTGATGGCCCCGCTCACCCGGGGCCGCGCGGGCACCGCGCGGATCCCGAACGCCGTGATGGCGGAGTACTACGTGCAGCGGGCCTCCGCAGGACTGATCATCGCCGAGGCCACCACGATCTCGGAGCAGGCCAACGGATGGCTCGAGTCGCCGGGCGTCTACACCGACGCGATGGAGGCTGGCTGGAAGGGCGTGACCTCGGCGGTGCACGCGGCCGGCGGCCGGATCTTTCTCCAGCTCTGGCACATGGGCCGCGCCTCCCACAGCGACTTCCACGGCGGCAGCAAGCCGGTGTCGGCCTCGGCGGTGAAGATCGAGGGCGACGGCATCCACACGCCGCTCGGGAAGAAGCCCTACGAGGTGCCGCGGGCCCTCGAGACCTGGGAGATCGCCACCGTCGTCGCCGATTACCGGCGGGCCGCCGCCCGGGCCCGGGCGGCCGGGTTCGACGGCGTCGAGATCCATGCGGCGAACGGCTATCTCATCGACCAGTTTCTGCAGTCGAAGACGAACCACCGCACCGACGACTACGGCGGCAGCATCGAGAAGCGGACGCGGTTTCTCGAGGAAGTGGTGGAAGCCGTGTCGGCCGAGTGGCCGGCCCGTCGCGTGGGCGTACGGATCTCGCCGAACGGCGTGTTCAACGACATGGGCTCGCCCAACTTCCGCGAGCAGTTTCAGCATGTGGCGACGAGGCTCGATCGCCTCGGCCTGGCATACCTGCACGTCGTGGACGGGCTCGCGTTCGGCTTCCACAAGCAGGGTGAGCCGATGACGCTCGCCGAGTTCCGTCGCGTGTTCCGCGGCCCGCTCATGGGCAACTGTGGCTACACGTTCGAGTCGGCCGAGAAGGCGGTGGCTGAGGGTGCCGCCGACCTCGTCGCGTTCGGCCGCCCGTACATCTCGAATCCCGACCTCGTCGAACGGCTGCAACACGGCTGGCCGCTCGCCGAGCCGGCCGACATGGCCGCGTGGTATTCCCCGACGGGCGCCCGCGGCTATACCGATTTTCCCCGGTATGCGGTGAACCTCACCACACGGTCCTAGCCTCCCTGGAGCGTTTCAGCCATGAGCCGATTCCATTCCGACTCGCTGCGTCGTGTCGTTCGCGTGGCATTCGTCATCGCCTCGATCGTTTCGTGTGAGTTCGAGGCCTTCGCCCGACCGGGCGGAGGGCGAGGCCCCGGCGGCCCCGGTGGCCCCGGCAACGCTGATCGGCCCGGTGTGGGCGGCGGCATGCGTGCGGGCCCGGGCGGCCCCGGCGGGCCCGGTGCCGTCGGTCCGGGCGCTGCGGGGCCCGGCGCGATCGGTCCTGGACCGGCCGGCGTCGGAAGGCCTGCGTCGCCCCGCGATGTCGAAACCTTCCTGAACGCCAGGCCGGCGGCCGCACGAGCGGTGGTCGATCCCGCCGCGGCGCAGAGCCGCGTGAATTCCCTCCAGGCGTCGCTCGCCGGCCGCACGCAGCCGTTCACCGCCGCCTGGTATGCCGAACATCCGAATGCCTGGCGGTATGCGCATCCCTACGCCGATTGGTGGGCCGTGGCGGGCGTCGCCGGGCTCTCGAGCTGGCTCGGCTATTCCGTGGCCACCGAGGGCGCGACGACGGCCGCCGCCACATCGGCAGCGGCTTCCACGACGGCGACGCCGGCATCGTCGGCCGCGCCGCCGGAGGATCTCGAATGGCTGCCGCTCGGCGTCTACGCCACCGCCCCGAAGGGTGCAACGCAGGCGCATGTCTACCAGCAACTCGCCGTAAGCCGAAAGGGTGAGCTCAAGGGCAACTACTACGACGCGATCTCCAACGCCACGCAGCCGATTTCCGGAAAGATCGACGCGGAGACCCGCAAGGCGACGTGGACGGTCGGTGCGTCGGGAGGCGCGACGTTCGAGACCACGCTCGACGCGCTCGTGAAGACCCCGAGCGGCGTGACGATGAAGACCGGCACGGCCATGCAGGAGTGGGAGCTCGTGCAGATGGAGAAGCCCGAGCCGAAGCCCACGGGCCCGTGATGCCGTGACCGCGGCAGGCGACGAATTCGACCGGCTCGAGCGGCTCATCTACCGCCCCGTCTCCACCCGGCCCGACTGGCTCAAGGCGTGGCGGAACGAGGCCAACTATCTCCTGTTCCTCGCCCGCCGCGCGGAGGACAACGAGGACGAGGAGGAGCTGGAGGAACTCGAGGCCCAGGCCCGCGACCTGGCCGACACCGTCGAGGCCAGGCTCAGGCACGAGGGGCTGTGGTAGCGGCCCGCGCCTAGGCGGCGTCGGCGCCGGGCTCGCCGCCTCCGAGGAGTTTTTCCAGGGCGTCGATCCCGCCGGCTCGGTCGGCCAGCTCCTCGAGGCGGGCGGTTTCGTCCGCCGGCTCCGCGGGCTGGGGTTCGTCCTCGAGGTCGTCGAACGACACGTCGCCTGTCTCCATGGCGCGGCGGATCACCCTGTCGAAGCGGCACACTCCATGCATCACGCCGTGGATGAGCCGATGGAACTGCCGTGACGTGAGGTCGGAGTCCTCGAGTGGCAGCTCGATGTTGGGTCGGATCTCGCCGTCGGCGGGATCGTAGTCGAAGCGCAGCATCTTGTACTTCATCTGGATCGACGCGATCGCCTCGAACACGGCCGCCTTGTAGAGATTGTCCTCGATGTTCCATGCGGCAGGTGCGAAGACCGAGATGAACTCGCCTTCCTCGTGGATGCGGATCACCAGTCGCAGGAAGGCATCGCCATCCTCGTCCCGGAAGGTCGTGCGTTCCGGATCGAGGCCGAAGCCGATCAGGATCACCTGGTTTTCCTCGTTGGCCTGGTACTTCAGGTCGTACTCGTCGAGAAACGTCCGCAACTGTGCGAGGTTCGTGGCCATGATTCGTCGGTTCGTCCTTTCAGGGTGGGGTGTCGGGGTCAGTTGTTGCGGTGCTGCATTCGCAGGAGCGCCGCGAGGCGATTGACGCCCCCGGCGCGGCGGGCGATCGACTCGAGGCGGCTCTCGGCCGGCGGCGGGCCCTTTGCGGCCTGTTCGAATCGCCCCGTGTTCATGGCGTCGGCGAACTCCGGAATCAGCGACAGCATCTTCATGACACGGTCCTCCTCGATCCCGTCCTTGCCGCAGCTGCAGTCGACTCGCAGCCATGGAGTGTCCATGGTGAGGCAGCCCTTCTTCTCGTCGAAGGTGATCTGCACCTCGATCGTTTTCGCGCCCTTGGCGTTCGTGCAGGTCTGCGTCGGCAGTTCTGCCATCACGCAGAGATCGAGGATGCGGCGGCAGGGATAGCCCTTGTCCGAGAGGATCTTCTGCAGGTCCTCGAGCGTCTTCGCCATGTGATCGCCTCCCGTGGTTCCCGGTGTCGTGTCCACCAGGGATCTACGGGGCAGCCATCGCGGCGCTTCAAAGACGCGTCAGTCGGGCACCACCGCCAGCGGCGCGACGGGTTCGAATCCGACGACGCCCTCCGTCATGGCCCGGTGGATCACGGGGTGCCAGCGATCGATCGCGTCGACGAGGCAGTCGAGCATCCGGTGAAACTGCTTCGCCGTCAGGGTGCCGTCCTCGATCGGGCATTCCACCGAGCAGCGGATCTCGCCATCGGACGGGTCGTGTTCGAACCGGATCATCTTGGTCCGCACGGTCACGTCGAGGAGCGCCTGGAACAGGGCCCCGCGATGCTCACAGTCCCGCGACCGGTACAGGCCCGGCGCGATCAACTCCAGATATTTTCCACCCTCGTCTGGGCGGATGACGATGGCCAGGCCCGACCGGCCGTTTTCGTCACGGAACTGCTTGGTCGCGAAGCCCGCCACGATCCGGTCCGATTCCCGGCGGTACTTGAGCCGTCGGGCTTCGAAAAACTGCTCGATCTGGTCGAGGGTCAGCGCCATGGCCAAACAGTAGGGTCAGGGAGCGGCCCGCACAACGCGGTTTTCATAACCATTATTACGGCCTCGCCGGGGCTGCGCTCCGGAAAAATCCGCGGTCAGGGCCACGATTATTTCTTCGTGGGTCACTGAGGGATGCCGGGCGTAGATCATGGACCGCCCCTCCGAGGGGCTTCAAATCGCCCACGGGTGTTTCCATGCAGGCCTGTCATCCCGCCGCCCCCCTCCTGATCGAGCCGCGCGACTACCAGCAGCGGGTCGTGGCCCGGGTGATCGAGATGCTCACCGGGCCGCACGTGGATCGCCGGCAGAGCCTGCCGGAGGCCCGCTCGGTGATCATCGAAAGCCCGACCGGCAGCGGCAAGACGGTGATGGGCCTGCTGGTGGCGAAGTGGGCCCAGGAGACGCGCGGCATGCGGGTGGTGTGGGCGGCGATGCGGCGCAACCTCCTCGCCCAAGTCGAACGGGAGAACCGCGAGCGCGGCTTCGGCGTGGAACTCCGCACCGTGTCGATGTTCGACAAGTCGCCGCCACGGGGCGACCTGCTCATCGTGGACGAGGCGCATCACGACGCCACGCGGAGCATGGCCTCGCTGCATGCGGCGGTCGGGCCCGTGAAGGTGCTCGGGCTCACGGCCACGCCCTACCGTTCCGACCGGCTCGGCCTCTGTTTCGAACGCAGCGTCCGCGATGCCGGAATTCGCCAGCTCGTGCTCGAAGGCTATCTCAGCCCCTTTGCCCACTACACACTCGGCTGCTACACGCCCGAGTCGGTGGCCGCGGCCTGGCTGCGCGAGCCCGACCGCTGGGGCCGCACGCTCGTCTTCTTTCGGACGCTCGCCGAATGCCGTGCCTGTGCAGTCCTCATGTCGGCGGCAGGCGTGGGGTGCGAGGTCGTGACGGCGACGAGCGACCGCGACGCCCAGATCGCCCGGTTCGAGGCCGGCGGATGCCGCGTGATCCTCAGCGCCGGAGTGCTGACGGAGGGTTTCGACTGCCCCGCCCTCGCGACCGTCTTCTGCAGACCGGCCGGCCGCGGGCCGACGGTGCAGATGGCCGGCCGGGTGCTCCGGCGCGTCGCCGACCTGCCGCACAAGAACATCGTGCAGTGCGCCGACACCCGCCATCCCTTCACGGCGACGGCTCCTGCAGCCGTGCAGCACGTCCAGGACGGCACTGGCTGGAAGTCGATCGGCGTCAACGACCGCGTGGAGACGGCGAGCGCGAGGATGCTCGAGCTTCTGCTCGCGATTTCCCAGGCCGAGGCGGGCCGTCCGGCCGGGCCCGATCGCGACCAGCGTCGCCATGGCGGACTGCGGTCCATCAGCCGCTGGTGCTACGCCACGGCCGAATCGGTCAACCGCCGGAAGCGTAGAAGAGCCAGGGACCTGACGACACCGAACCCGGAGCAGTGAGATGAGAAACCGACCCAGCAGCATCGATGTGCGTGAACTCGAGCAGACGATCGACGCGCGGGTGATCCCGCTGCGTTCGATCCGCGTCCTCTCGATGGGCGACGGCCCGGCGTTCCGCTCGCCCAACGACCCCCTGCCCACGAAGGCCTTGGTCGACCTCGACGGCGAGCAATGCCGCGTTTCGACGCGGTTCTGGAAGTCGATCTTCGCCCGCTACCGCTTCGGCGCCAGCACGTTTCGCTACTTCCGGCCCGAGGAGGTGTTTCAAAGGATCTGCGAGAGGTCGCGGGCGGACGAAGTCCGCATCACGATCGAGCGCAGCCCGGAGAAGCAGCCGCTCGCGCTCGCCGCTTCCCGGCCGAGCGAGCGGCTCGTCACGATCGCCGAGGCGGCCGAACTCGCGAGCAACTACGGGGCCACCCGCATCGGCTATGCCGACGGCCGCGTGGACTGCACGTTCACGCCCAAGAGCGGCGAGCGGGCCCTGAAGATCGGCCCGGACGATTTTTCCAACCGCTTCGTTCTCGAAGCGCCCATCGACGGATTCGGCAACGCCCGGATCCACGTCGCGCTGATGAGGCTGCTCTGCGCCAACGGCATGGTGGGCTACCATCGCGCGTTCGCAAGCGAGCTGCCGCGGGGTGCGGATCCGCGGCACACGCTGCGGCGGGCGATCGAATGCTTCGACCACGCCGACGGCTATGCCGCCATCCGGGAGCGGTTCCTCGCGGCCCAGGGATCGTGGGCGAGCGTGCGCGATGCCGCCGAACTCGGCAAGCGGCTCGTGAAGATGGGCGGCATCGATCCGACCGACAAGCTCCAGGTTCTCGAGCGATTCGACGAGCTCACCGGCCGGGTTCAGGAGTTCTACGGGCTGACGAACGTCGACACGCTGCCGACCCGCCGCCAGCGGCTGTTGCCGGTGAAGTGTCGGGTTTACGACCTGCTCAACCTCGCCAGCGAAGTCGCGACGCACCTCACCGATGCGGGGAACGAGCGGCCGCTCCAGTCCTGGATCGGGACCACGATCTCGGATGAGTACGATCTCGAGGGCACGGCCGAGCAGGTGCCGGAGTTCACCGACCTGTTCCTGCGACGGGGCGTTCCCAGCGGGGCGGGAATGACCGAAGATGGGCCGGCTGGCCGCGGCTGACGCCGGGCCCACGAGGAAGGAATCACGCATGCCCCCGGTCCGCATCGTCCATACCGCCGACAACCACCTCGGCCTCGCCTTCCAGCGCTACGCTGGCGAACCGGAGGTGCGCGCCCGGCTCGTCGCGGAGCGGATCGAAGCCCTGAAGCGCCTCGTCGCGGAGGCAAACCGGCGGCAGGCGCACTTTTTCGTCGTGGCGGGCGACCTCTTCGACCGGCCCACCGTGGCCAAGCGCGACATCAAGGACACAGTCGATGCGCTCGCGACGTTCAGCGGCGACGTCCTCGTCCTCCCGGGCAACCACGATTTCTACGAGGGCCCGCAGAGCCAGCTCTGGAAGACGTTCGAGGAGGCCGTGGGAAACCGGGCGATCCGCGCGCTCGTGCGGCCGGAGGTCGCCGCCTTCGAGGTGGATGGCGAGCACGTCAGGTTCTATCCCTGCCCGTGTCCCTCGAAGCACGGCACCGAGTCGCTCATCGGGTGGGTGCGCGATGCGGCGAAGGAGCCCGGCGTGATCCACGTCGGGATCGCGCACGGCAACGTCGACGGGCTCGGCCTCGATGCGGAGGGCCGTTATTTCACGATGCGGCAGGAGGAGCTCCGCGCCGCGGGCGTGGCCACCTGGCTGCTCGGCCACATCCATGTGCCCGATCCGGCGCCCGACGCCGGAGGATCGCCCGCGTTCTTCATGCCGGGCATCCACACGCCCGATTCCGTGAAGTGCCGTCATCCGGGACATGCGTGGTATCTCGAGGTCGAGGCCGACGGCGTGAACCGCTTCGAGCAGCTCTCGACCGGCGGCGTGCGGTTCACGCGGCTTTCGAAGACGCTCCGTACGGCGGCCGACGTCGAAGCCCTCGGGCAGGCCTGCGCTGCGTTGCCAGCGGCCGATACCGTGCTCGATCTCCAGCTCACAGGCCGGCTCAAGGCCGCCGACCGTGCGGCCCTCGAAGCGGTCATGGCTGGGTTGAAGGAACAGTTTTTTTCGGTCACCGACGATGCCTCGATCGAGCACGAGCTCGATGCGGAGATGCTCGCCGCCGAATACCCGACCGACAGCCTGCAACACACGCTGCTCGCGCGGCTTTTGGGCGACGAACAGCATGCCGACGCGGCCTGGCTCGCGCACCAACTCTTCCGGGACCTCGGCACATGATCCTCAAGGGCATCCGGCTGCATCCCTTCGGCGGCACGCTCGACCGCAGCTTCGATTTCGCGCGGCCGGTGGCCGTGTTCCTCGGGCCGAACGAAGCCGGAAAATCGACGCTGCGGCACGCGCTCCACCACGCGCTCTTCACGCCCACGGCGCAGACGAAGAAGCAGGCGGAGGCGGCCGTCGGGCGCTGGTATCCCAAGCCCGAAGGCGACCACGCGGCCGTCACGCTCGTGTTCGAACACGAAGGCAAAGAATGGACGCTCACGAAGCGCTGGGGGGCCGGCCAGTCGAGCACGCTTGCGGCGGCGGGCTCCGCGGCGATCGCCGATCCCGCGAAGGTGCAGGAAAAGATCGCCACCCTGCTCGGCCACAACGAGGCCACGGGCCGGCTCGTGCTCTCGACGGGCCAGGCTGAGTTGGCCCGCACGATCGACGCGCTCGCGACGGCGGCGAATGAGGATCAGCTGCGTCCCGTTGCCGACGTGCTGGCCCAGTCGGCAGGAGCCGGGGGCATCGTCGGGCCCGAGCGGCTCCGCAAGGCGTTGACCGAAAAGATTGTCGCCTGTTTCAGCCACTGGGATCGGGCGAGCGCCAAGCCCGAACGCGACTCGCAGGGCCGGGAACGCGGACCGCAATACCCATGGGTGCAGCAGGTCGGGCCGATCCTCGAGGCGTGGTATGAATGGCAAGCCAAAAGCGGGGAGCTCGCCGACCTGCGGAGCGCCGAGGAACAGCTCGACGGCGTGTCGGCCGCGCTTGCCGCCCTCGAAGCCCAGATGGCCGCCGACCGTGATTTTCTCGCCAGGGGCGGTCCACTCCGCGACGGGCTCGCGGAACGGCGTCTGGTGGCGACGCGACTCGACGGCTTCCGCACGACCAGGGTCGGCCTCTCCGAGATCCTGCTGAATTGGAAGACGGCCGAAGTGGGAGAGACTGCAGTCCAAAAGCAGCTCGATGATCTCAAGGCGCAGAAGCACGCCCTCGTCACGGAGCGGGAGAACGCCCGCCGGCGGGTGGAGGCTGAAAAGCAAAAGTCCGAGTTCGCGACGCTGCGCGACGCCCGGCAGGCGTGGCTCGACGCCGACCAGACGGCGAAGGCCGCCTTCCGGCCTCCGGCCGAGGTGGTCGAGGAACTCGAGCAAGTCGCCGAGCGCATCAAGGACGCCCGCAATCGGATCGAGGCCCAGAAGCTGGCCTACGAGATCACGGCCGTGGAATCGCTCACGGTGAGGATCGAGGAGGCCGCGGAGCCCGCCCGTGACGTCACCGTGGGTGGCGGGCTTTCGGGCGTGGCGAAGTCACGGCTGAAGGTCGAGGCGGGCGGCCTCGCGATCACCGTGACGAGTGGCGAGGGAGACGTCGCCGCCGTCTTCGAGGGGCTCGAACGTGACACGGCCCGCGAGCAGGTGCTGCTCGCGGAATGCCGGGCGGAGTCGCTCGTGGACGTGAAGGCCGCAGTCAAGCGGCATGCCGACCTCGTCGCCGCGGCGAACCTCAGGAAGACGGCGTTTGAAGCCCGGCTGGGAGGCAAGACGTTCGAGCAGTGGGAGGAGGAGATCGGCGCCCTCGCGGATCTGCCGCAGACCCGCGATCCCGCGGTGCTCACCGCCGAGATCGACAGGGTCGATGGCACGATCGCCACCGAGAACGGCACGCTGCGAATCCACACGGAAAACATCAAGCTCTGGACCGACAAGTACCAGACGCAGCAGCAGCTGCTGTCGACACTCGTGAAACTGGAATCCGAGATCGAGGCGAGCGAGACGCTGCTTCGCGCGCTGCCGACGGTGCCCGAGGGCTTCGCCACGCCCGACGCCTTTCTCGCGGAACTCGCGCGTCGCGAAGCGGAAAATCAGGACCGGCCCACCGAGCTCAGGGAGCTTGCGGCCAGGCAGCAGCAGCTCATGGACGCGATCGGCGATCGCTCCGCCACGGAGCTCGCCGAGGAGGCGGAGCGGTTGGAGCAGGTTTTCCAGCGGACGCTCAGCGAGGGGCGGGCCTACGAGCGGATCCTCGCGGTGCTCGACGAGGTCGAGGGTGAGCAGCAGGCCGACCCGCTCGCCGGCTTCACGGCGCGGGTGACGGAGTGGTTCCGCAGGATCACCGGCGGCGAGGATGCCCTCGAATTCAACGCCGACGTGCCGGTATACGTGACCCGCGGCGGCGTCACGCTGCGTCCCGAATTTCTCTCGCAGGGCGCGGTGTCGGCGCTCGCGCTCGTGCTGCGGCTCGCGCTCGCGGAGGTCCACCTCGGGACGCCCCCCGGCTTCATCGTGCTCGACGACCCGTTCGTCGATCTCGATGCCGAGCGCCGCGAGCAGGCGAAGAGGCTGCTCAGGGATTTCGCCGCCGACCGCCACCAGGTTGTGTTCTTCACGTGTCACGAGTCGCACGCCGAGGGTCTCGGCGCGGCGATCCCCGTCACGCCGTGAGAAAGAGCGAGAGAAAACGGTCCTTGGCGTCGTCCACGCGACGCCACACGGTCGTCGGCGACATTTTCAGCTGTCGCGCGAGCTCGTGCTGGCTGACGCCCTCGATCAGCGTCTGCTCGAGCCAGAACCGATCCTCGGTGGAGAGCTGGTTGAGGCAACGGCGCACCTTCTCGATCTCCTCGCTACGGATGATTGAATCGAGCGGATGCTTGTGGCTGGCTGCCGGCACGCCGCCGGCGTTGAGCTCGAGGTCGTCGAGCGAAACGGTCTTCGGACGATTCGCCCCGTGGTACTTGTCGCACCAGTCGCTGGCGGCGTTGCCCACGACGACACGGAGCCACTTGGCGAGCCCCGCCGGCGACCAGCCGACGCGCTCGGGATCGAACGCCGCACGCCCCGGACGGGCAGCGAGGGACTTGAGCTTGAGCACGACATCGGCCTCGACATCGTCCACGGCGCTGGAATCGACGTGGTTGAACTTGTCGACCACGAGATGCTGGCGCAGGCTGGCTGCGGCCGCCTGCCGGATCCCGGGGCCAGCCTCAGCCCAGAAGCCCTCGAACCCGTGGTTGCCGCCACTGCTCAGAAACGCCACGAACTGAAACAGCCCATTTTCCGTCAAAAACATCGGGGTGTTCTCCCGCCGCCGCCCGTTGTGAAGGTGCCCACGC
>RFPF01000004.1 GCA_009926295.1 Planctomycetia bacterium | reverse complement strand
CTCCTGCACATCGTGGTCCTGCTCTCGATGGCGCTCATCGTGCAGGAGCCTCCCAAGGAGGAGAAGCCGCGGGTCATCGTGTCGTCCGCACCAGAGGTCGTGGAGAATTTCGAGGAGTTCGAGGAGCAGCCGCTCGAGCCGCAACCCGACTCGCCGGAGGTCGTGTCGAACGAGGTCGTGCTGCCCGACGCCACCTTCGTGGAAAACGTGCAGGTGGTGAGCGACGCGGCAGACCTCGACGCGGCGCCGCTCGCCGTCGAGTTCACCGACTTCTCCACGGAAACCGCCGCCTCCTCCGACCTGCTCGCGAGCGTCGGGGCGATCGGCGGTCAGGCTGGTGGCCTCGGCGGCCGCACCGACCCCTCGATGCGCAAGAAACTCGTCCAGACCGGCGGTGGCAACGCCCAGAGCGAAGCCGCCGTCGAGGCCGGCATCAAGTGGATCATC
This sequence comes from Planctomycetia bacterium, assembly GCA_009926295.1. Taxonomy (GTDB): domain Bacteria; phylum Planctomycetota; class Planctomycetia; order Pirellulales; family UBA1268; genus RGVT01. The sequence continues at coordinate 33,394 of RFPF01000004.1, read as the reverse complement.
AACCATCAGCTGCCCGACGGGAGCTGGAGCTTCGACTTCAGCAAGTGCCCCAGCTGCGGGGGCAACTGCTCCCATCCCGGCAAGATCCAGGACCGTGGCGGCGCCACGGCGATGGCGCTGCTCCCGATGCTCGGCCGGGGCTACACGCACAAGGAGGGGCCCTACAAGAAACAGTTCGAGGCCGGAATCGGGTTCCTCGCGGGGTTGACGGTGAACACCCAGGGCAAAGCGTACGAGAAGGGGGGCAACCTCTATTCCCAGGGCCTCGCGGGCATCGCGCTCTCCGAGACCTATGCGATGACGCAGGACAAGCGGCTCCAGGGGCCGGCCCAACTGGCCCTCAACTACATCATGGCGGCGCAGGATCCCGTGGGCGGGGGCTGGCGGTACACGCCCAAGCAGCCGGGCGACACGTCCGCCGTCGGCTGGCAATTGATGGCGCTCAAAAGCGGCCACATGGCATTCCTCCAGGTGAGCCCCCTGACCATCAAGAAGGCGGTCGAGTTCCTCAACCGCGTGCAGCAGGACGACGGCGCGGTGTATGGCTACACCGATCCCGGCAATGCCTATGGGACGTCCGCCGTGGGCCTGCTGTGCCGCATGTACCTCGGCTGGAAGAAGGACAATCCTGCACTCCAACGCGGCGTGCTGCGGCTCGCGAAAAAGGGCCCGGGCACCGATCTCTACTTCGACTACTACGCGACGCAGATCCTGCACCACGTGGAGGGCGATGCGTGGGTGGCATGGAACGCGAAGATGCGCGACATGCTGGTGAAGACGCAACAAACCAAGGGCCATGCCACCGGCAGTTGGTTCGAGGAATTCGACAAGGGGCACGGCCCCGAGCAGGGCGGCCGGCTCTACACGACCTCGATGGCGACGATGATCCTCGAGGTCTACTACCGACATCTCCCGCTCTACGGCCAGCAGAGCGTCGACGAGGAGTTCAAAGAATAGGAAGGCGGAACGCGCGTTGGCTTCGGGTGAGCGGCAAAAGTCTCCTCACTCTGGCCGCAGCCGCCATCGTTCGGGAAGCGTCCGCCGAGATGGTACGGGGCAACCCCGAGCCGGATTGGGCACGTTGAGGCAGGCAGTGACAGGCTGAAGCCCGTCCCACGGTTCAGACGATGAAACCCAGGGGTGGTCCACGGGGATCGCAGTCTGCGCGGGGAACGCGGACCGTCCCGAGCCTACGATTTGCCCAGTCGGAAAAGTTGCCGCCACACGCACAGCCATGCCGCACGGGCACCCCAAAAAGCCGTGGATCGAACGGGCGATCACGAGCCCGACCGTGCGGGCAGGCTACGCGAGCCTCGTCGCGCACCTCTTCATCTGCATCGTGTTGGCCCTGTTCTTTCTCGACGGGAATCGCCCCGACCCGGTGAGGCCGCTGGTCCTGCAATTCGGCCCCGAAGCGGCCGGTGACGCGCTGCTCGCCGACGTCGGCGTGGACGCTGGCGACCCGGCGGCGGAAACGGCCGCTGCAACGCCGCCCGCCGCCGACGCCCCGGCGAGCGAGGAGGTGCCGGTCGTCGCCGTCGCCGAACCCGACGCCGCCCTGCTCGACGTCCCGGGCAGCGGCGCGGAACCGTTCGACCCCGCCGGCCCGCCGGCGCTGGCGGTGTCGGTGCGGATCGGTGGCGGCCCGGCACCGGCGGCCGCAGGCTCGAATGTGGCGATCCGGACTGCCACGACCGGCACGGCAGCCTTCGCAGCGCGGCGCGGGAAGGGCCGCACCGCCGGCGCTCGGGCGCGGGGTGGATCGGCGGCCAGCGAGGCCGCGGTGGAGGCCGGACTCGCGTGGCTGGCACGCCATCAGGCCGTGGACGGCTCGTGGCAATTCAACCTCTCGGGCTGTCTCTGCGACGGGGCGTGCCGTGACCCCGGCACGCTCACCGGCTCGACGGCGAGCACGGCGATCGCAATCCTGCCATTCCTCGGTGCGGGCAGCACGCACGTGGACGGACCGTATCAGCAGACGGTGTCGCGCGGCATCTACTATCTCGTCAGCCGGATGCAGCCAACCCCCCGCGGCGGCGACTTCTGCGAGGGCACGATGTACGGGCACGGCGTCACGACCCTCGCGCTCGCCGAGGCCCTCGGCATGACCCGCGACGAAATGCTCCGGCCCTACCTGCGCGATGCCATACGCTTCACCGAGACGGCGCAGGATCTCCACGGCGGCGGCTGGCGCTACCTGCCCGGGCAGGCCGGTGACATCACCGTGACGGCCTGGCAAATCGCGGCCCTCAAGAGCGCGGCGCTCGCCGGCATGGAGGTGCCGTCGCCGACGATCGAAGCGGCGCGGCGGTTCCTCGACCGCGTACAGACGCAGGGCGGAGCCGCCTACGGATACCGCACGCCGGCCGCGAAGCCATGCACGTCGGCGATCGGCCTTCTGTGCCGCATGTACACCGGCTGGGGCAGCACCCAGGAGCCGCTCCAGCGGGGCATCACGAACCTGGCGAAGCCCGGCCCCCATCCCACGAACATCTACCAAAACTTCTACCTGTCGCAGGCGCTCCTCCAGCTCGACCACCCCGTCTGGCCCCGGTGGAACGCGAAGAACCGCGACCAGATCGTCGCCCAGCAGGCCCGGTTCGGCCACGAAGCCGGCAGTTGGTTCTTCGCCGACCACGACACGGCGCCCGGCGGCCGGCTGGCCCACACGGCGCTGGCCGTGCTCACGCTCGAGGTCTACTACCGCCTGCTGCCGATCTATCGCGAAGAGGCGGTCGACAGCGAGTTCTGACCGCCTCCGCGCAGCCCGCGGCTATGATGGTGGCGGAGGGCGCCTTGCGACTGGTCAACTACTCCTGGCTCGTGGTCGTGGTCGCGGTCGCCTGCGCCGCCGTCAATTGGCTCGGCATCGCGGGCTGGATGGCCATGGCCGTGGTGCTCGCGAGCCTCGCGGCGCACGTCGCAGGCAACGCCCTCGGCACGAGGATGCGGGACGCGACCGACCGCGACCTCGCCAGGCACGCCGGGATCAGGGTCTGGCCCACGGTGCTGCCCGCGGCGGGCACCACCCACCTCGAGCGGACAGGCGGCCTCGGAAGGCTCGCGGCGGTGTCCGCGACGATCGGCGCGGTTTCCGGAGCCGTGATCGGTGCGGCGGCACTGGTCACCTGCACGACCTGCTCGTGGGCGGGCGCGGCGCTCGGTGGCCTGTCTTCGGGCGTGATCGGCGGCCTGTTCGGGTTTCTCGGGGCGAGCTTCGTGGAGATCCTCCGCACGAGCCTCCGGGAGGCGATCGCGGCCGAGCGCGAGACCGCGGCGGCGGACCGCCGACCCTGAACCGGGCGGCGTGGCGGCGGGGGCGGCGGCGTGGTACAACTCGCCGATCGCCGACCATCTCATCCGCCCGGAGAACCAATCATGGCAAAGCCCCATCGAGGCCTGAAGAAGGCCAACCACGGCGCCCGGCCCGCCAACAGCAAGGCCCGGAAGATGAAGCGGAAGCACATCCGCACCTGACCCGCTGGCTGCCCGAGGGAGCACGGCCGTGGCCCCGCGTGACTACATCATCCATCCGAGCGAATACGACCTCGAGCACGTCATCGCCGACATCGACGAGATCCGCCGCTGGAACAAGCAGCGGTTCGAGATGGAGCAGTTGACGGCGATCGTGCACGAGGACCAGAGCCGCGGTCTGTGCGTGGGCTACAAGGATGTGACCCGCGACGAATTCTGGGTTCGCGGGCACTTCCCCGCGGTGCCGCTCATGCCGGGCGTGCTGATGTGCGAGGCGGCCGCGCAGCTCTCCAGCTACTACACCCAGAAGCACAACCTGCTCGACGCCCAAGTGATCGGCTTCGGCGGCATGGAAGACGTTCGTTTTCGGGAGCCGGTGGTGCCGGGCGACCGGCTCGTGATCGCCGTGGAGCGGGTACGGGTGCGGCCGAAGGCCATGATCGTGTGCCGCTTCCAGGGCATCGTCCGCGAGAGCATCGTGGTCGACGGAGTCATCAAGGGCGTGCCGTTGCCGATGGACTTTCTGCTCCAGTCTTCCGGCGGCGCGGCGGCCCACTGATGCCGCGCCGGCCGCCCAAGAAACCCGACCCGGCGCTCGATCTGTCGACGCATCTCGTGGCCCTGGGCAACCTGACCGACCTGTTCGATCCGGCCACGCTCTTCCCGCGTCCGGCGCCGATCGAACTCGAGGTGGGCAGCGGCAAGGGCCTGTTTCTCGACACGGCCTCGGCTGCCCGGCCCGAACGCAACTTTCTCGGCGTGGAGATCGCCGCCGGCTACGCCCGGCTGTGCGCGGCCCGTCTCGCCCGCCGTGCCGCCGCGAACGCGCGGATCATCCATGGCGATGCAACGTGGCTCGTCCGTGGCCTCCTGCCCGACGCCTGCCTGGACGCGATCCACGTCTACTTTCCCGACCCATGGTGGAAGGCCCGGCACCGCAAGCGCCGCGTCCTGTCGCCGACGTTCCTCCGCCACGCAGGCCGCGTGCTCCCGCCCGGCGGCGTGGTTCACGTGTGGACCGACGTCGAGGAATACTTCCTCGAATCGCTCGAGGTATCGCGGGCCACGGGCCTGTTCGCCGAACCGGCTGCGGTCGAGCCCAGGCCGGCCGAGCACGACCTCGACTACCGCACGCACTTCGAGCGCCGCACACGCCTCGCGGGCGCTCCGGTGTGGCGTGCGCTGCTCACCCGCAACGACCGGCCCGCGTCGGTCGTGCGCGGCAGCGGAGATGAAGCGGATTCCGCCGGGGTCCCGGCTCGCCGCCGAGAGGCGCCGGGCTGAGGCCCGTCCTACGGAACGGCCTCGTACGTGCGGCACGCTCGGCCTCGCGCTGTCTGGGCGAGGGCGACCTGGTACAGCCGCTCCCCGGCGGGCGTGGGATAGTCACCCGTCAGGCAGGCCTGGCAGAGTTCCGAGGCCTCCAGGCCGATCGACCGTGCCACCGCGGCGACGGGCAGGTAGCGGAGCGAGTCGGCCCCCAGTTTGGCGGCCATCGCCCCCTGCGCCTCCTCCGAAAGCCGTCCGTCGGGAAGGAACGCCGGCGCGAAGAGCTCGTCGATCGTCGACATGTCGATCCCGTAGAAGCACGGCGCGATGATCGGCGGGCAGGCGACCCTCACGTGGATCTCGCGGGCCCGGCCGAGCGACCGCATCCTCCCCAGCAGCACCTTCATCGTGGTGCTGCGCACGATCGAGTCCTCGACGAGCAGGACTCTCTTCCCCTCGAGGACCTCGCGGAGCGGCGTATATTTCGACTCGGCCTTCTGCCGCCTGCTCGAGGCCCCGTCGATGAACGTGCGGCCGGTGTAGCGATTGCGGATCAGGCCCTCGACGCAGGGCGTCGACAGCGCGTAGGCCATCGCGTCGGCGGCGGCTTTGCTGGTGTCGGGCACCGGCACCACCACCGTGTCGGCATCTATCGGAACGGTCTCGAGCCGGGCCAGTTCCTCGCCGAGTCGCTTCCGCGTCAGATACACGCTGCGTTCGTCCATGGTGCTCGCGACGTTGGCGAAGTAGATCCACTCGAAGAAGCAGTGTGCCCGCCGCGGGCTGGCGGCGAAGCGGTCGATCCGCACCTGTCCTTCGTCGATGACCAGCGCCGTCCCGGGCTCGAGCGAACGGATCGACTCGGGCGGGAAGCCGAGGTTGAGCAGGGCAACGCTCTCGCTCGCCGCGGCCACGAGCGGGCCGAGCCGGGCGTACTCCATCGGCCGGATGCCGAGCGGGTCGCGCGCGACGATCATTCGCCCGCACGCGTCGAGCATCGCGATGTTCCAGGCACCGTCGAAACGCCCCGAGATCGCCGCGAGCAGGTCGGCGGGGGCCATTTCCGGGTTGCGCGAAAGCTCGTTGCCGATCGCGTGCATGATCACTTCGGTGTCGTTGTCACGAACGAGATGGTTGTCGTCTCCGGCGAGGATCTCGGTCCGCAGTTCCGGATAGTTGGCGAGCTGGCCGTTGAATCCGAAGGAGAACCACTTCCGTTTCTGGATGTGCGGCCGCTCGAGCGGCTGCGCATAGCCGCGGTCGTCGGCACCGCAGGTGGCGTAGCGGACGTGGCCTATCGCCGCACGGCCGAGGTGCTGCTCCATGAGGCTCTCGTACTTGCCACGGTGGCCGAGCCGAAAGACCTCGCTCACGGTGCCGACGTCCTTGAGCGTGGCGAGGAGCTGGCTGCGGGCCGGGCTCCATGCGGTCATCCCGGCGGAGAGCTGGCCGCGGTTCTGGATGTCGAGGAGCATCCGCGGCAGGAGACGGGACACCTCGTCCGGGCCCTGTGCCGGGCAGAGCGGACTCGGCTCGGCACCCGGCAGGTGGTAGATCGCCGCGAGGCCGCACTCGTGATGGAGTTCGCTCACCGGGAAGGACCGTGGGACAGCCGGGCAGGCACTCGACGTATTCGTGACTATAGCCGTTCGCCCCGACGCGACTCAACGGGCCGAACTCCTGCGGCAGGATTGGCGATGCCGATGGGATGGGCGATTTTCGCCGTGGCGGCGCGGCGGTGGCCGACCGCGACACCGGAAGGGTAGGATTCGGGCCCGTTACCGTTTCGCGGCACCGAATCTTCCCAAGTCCATGGCTGATCCCACGCGCCGGGTCCTCGCCGAATCCTCGCGATTGATCATCGTGAAGGTCGGCACCCGCGTACTCACCGGGGCGGACGGCCTGCTCGACTCGGCCCGCATCGAAGCCTTGGGACGACAATTCGACGCCTTGCTTTCCCAGGGCCGGAGGGTCGTGCTCGTGAGTTCCGGCGCCGTGGGGGCGGGCATGGGCCGCATGGGGCTTGCGGAGCGGCCCCAGGAACTCGCCCACCTCCAGGCGGTGGCGGCGATCGGGCAGAGTTCTCTCATCGAGGCCTACGAGCGGGCCTTCCGCGGTCACGGCCGCCATGCCGCGCAGGTGCTGCTGGTGGCCGAAGACCTCCAGGACCGCGCCCGATACCTCAACATCCGCAACACGCTTCGCGCCCTTCTCGATTACGGCGCGATCCCGGTCATCAACGAAAACGACACCGTGAGCGTCGAGGAATTGCGGACGAGCTTCGGCGACAATGATCGGCTCGCCGCCCTGGTCACCACGCTCCTCGGGGCCGACCTGCTCGTGCTCCTGTCGGACGTCGATGGCGTCTTCGACCGGCACCCCGCCGAGCCGGGCGCGGCCCGGCTTCCGCTCGTGGAGCGGATCGACGGCGCCGTCGAGGCCCTCGCGCGCGATCACCTCGGCGGTGTGTCGAAGGGCGGCATGGCGAGCAAGATCACGGCCGCGCGCATCGCGACCGAGGCGGGCAGCCACTGCGTCATCGCCTCCGGCCGCGACGACCGCGTGCTGGAGCGTCTGATGGCGGGCGAGGACATCGGCACGGCCTTCGTCGGCCGGGGCGCGACGGTACCGGCGTGGAAGCGCTGGCTCGGATGGTCGGCCGATGCCCGCGGCAGGGTGATCGTCGACGAGGGCGCCCGTGACGCCATCGTGGCCAACGGCCGGAGCCTGCTGGCGGCGGGAGTGCGGCGGCTGGAGGGCGACTTTGCCTCCGGCGACGTGGTCGCGATCGCCGCCGAGGACGGCAGGGAATTCGCCCGCGGACTCGTGAACTACTCGGGGGCAGAGCTGCGCCGCATCGCCGGCCTCAAGACGGACAGCATCGCAGGAATGCTCGGCTTCTGCCCGTATGAGGAGGTGATCCACCGCGACAACCTCGCGATCACACGTCGCGACCACGCCGCAGGCTGAACCGGAGTCCCATGCTGCAGGAAATTCTCATCGTCCTGGCGCTGATCCTGGCCAACGGGTTCTTCTCGGGCGCCGAAATGGCGATCGTCGCCAGCCGGCGCGGGCGGCTGCGGCAGATGGCCGAGGCCGGCGACGCCGCCGCCGGCAAGGCGCTCGAACTGGCGACGAGTCCCGACAAGTTCCTGCCCACGGTGCAGATCGGGATCACGCTCGTGGGGACGCTGGCGGCGGCGTACGGAGGCGATCGGATCGTCAGCGACCTCGCGGAATGGATCACCACTCACGGGCCGTCGGTTTCCCCGGCCGTGGCCCGCTCGATCGCACTCACGTCGTTCGTGGCGATCCTCTCGTTCCTCACGCTCCTGCTCGGGGAGCTCGTGCCGAAACGGCTGGCACTGCGGCGGGCCGAGCCGATCGCCCGGATCGTCGCCCCCGCGATGCAGTTGTTCGCGCGGATCACAAAGCCGCTCGTGTGGGGACTCAGCACCGCCACGTCGGCCATGCTGTTCGTGCTCGGAGCCCACAAGCAGGACGGGCCGACCGTCTCGGTCGACGACATCGAGCACCTGCTCGAGGCCGGCCGCGCCGAGGGCGTGCTCGAGGCCGTCGAGCAGGCCGTCGCCGCCGAGGCCCTGAGGCTCGGCGACCGCACCGTGCGTGACATCATGCGGCCCCGCATCGACCTCGACGCCCTCGACATCGACACGCCCCCCTCGGAGGTCCTGGGGGCGATCGCGATGGCGGGCTACTCGCGGCTGCCCGTCTACGAGGGCTCGCTCGATCACATCCTCGGATTCGTGTCGCTCAAGGACGTGCTGCGGCACAACTGGATGGGCTGGCCGATCGAACTTCGGAAGATGCTCCACCGCGCGTTGTTCGTCCCCGAGACCATGCCGCTCGACCGGCTCCTCGAGCTCTTCCAGAAGGAGCGGAATCAGCTCGCGATCGTGCTCGACGAGTACGGCGGCACAGAGGGGCTCGTGACCCTCGAGGACGTCCTCGAAGAGCTCGTGGGTGAGATCCACGACGAACACCGGCGCGACAAGGCGACCGCGTTCGTACAGCGCGAAGACGGATCGTGGCTGGTCGACGGCGGTGCCGGTGTCGAGGAACTCGCGGAGCGATTCGACATCAAACTCGAGTCCCTGCCGCGCGAATATTCCACCGTCTCGGGGCTGGTTCTCGCGCTTTTGGAGCGGATTCCGGCCACGGGTGACAAAACTCGCTGGCAGGGACTCTCGATCGAGGTGGTCGACATGGACGGACGGCGGATCGACAAGCTGCTGGTCACGAGGGCCTGATCAGTCGGCGATGCCACCGGCCCGGACCACGACGTCCCGGAGCACGAAGGCCTCGGGGAACGGCGCATCGAGACCGGCGAGAACCTTGCGGTAACTGCCGATCCTGTCGGCGATGTCCTCGACCACAAGCGCGTCGTCGAGGAGGGCGGGCCGGGCGTCGAGCACCTGCCGCCAGGCGCGGAACGACGCCTCGTGGGCCTCCCTCGCTTCCGCGGTCCGCCCCGCGGCTGTGGCACGATCCGCCAACCACTGCGCCGCGTGCGCCTCGCGGCCGGCGGCGGTGGTGCCGATCTCGCACACCGCCCGCCAGTGATCGAAGTTCACGATGTCCCGATAGCGTTGGATCAACGCCACGTTGTCGGTGGCCTCGGCCTGGAGGGTCTCGAGGGCGGCGACTTCATCGGGAGGGGTGCCGGGCGACGCGAGGACCGCGGCCAGTTCGCCCGCACGCTCCTGCTCGGCCTCCAGGAGCCAGAGCATGAGCGGGACGCCGCCCTGACGGGAAATCGGCTGCACCGAGAGCCTGCGGCACTCGGCGGCAGCCTTCTCCCAGGCCGCCGCGGCCTGGGGGCCGAACTCGCCATGCTCCTCGAGCTCCGTCGCGGCTGCGATGGCGGCCATCATGGGCCGGCTGGCGGCCACCACCGGCAGCGGAAGAGACTCGCGCGGGGACGTTCCGCCGACGATCCCCTGCAGCGGCAGCGTCTCCCGCCACGATGCAGGCCGCAGCACCACGACGGCGTAGAGCATCCAGGCGACGGCCGTGCAGGCGATCACCAGGGCGATATCCTCGACGACTCTCAGCCAGAAGGCATGCTGGCGGTGGGTGGGCGCGACGATGGTGGCCATGACTGACTCCTTGTGAAGCGGTGGGTGCGGCCTGCCCCGGGTGGCACGGACTCATCCGCGGTGTTGCCAACCATACGTCGCGCGGGCCGAGAGGGTTCACCGGGGCCGCGTCGATGCCGCTGGCCCGTGCTTTCCGGGCGTCTGGGCCGCCGCCGGACACCTGGTATCAAGCCCCCCGTCAGCCGCCCGCGGGCCGCGCCTTGTCGAGCACGTCCTGGAGAATGAACGGCTTCGGGAATTTCTCATCCAGCTGCTCGAGCACCTTGCGGTAGCGATCCACCAACTCCACCAGGTCATCGCCCGTGAGGTCGTCCGCCTTGAGTACGGGTGAGGCGTCAAGCACCTCCCGCCACGCGGCAAAAGACTCCTCGTAGGCCTTCTTCGCCGGCAGGAGCCGGGCGTTCTCGAACTCCCGCTCCGCCCGCCAGGCCGTCTCGCGGGCCCGCAGCGCGGGTTCAGTGACCTCCACTTCGCAGGCCGCCCGCCAGAAGTCGAAGTTCACGATCTCCCGGTAGCGCTCGATGATCTGGGCGGTCTCGGAGGCCTCGAGATACCGACGGGCAAGATCCCGGGCCCTCTCGCGGACAGCGGCCGGCGCTTCACGGGCGACCATCGGCCACGTGACGGTCAAGGCTGCGCCCGCCTCGGCGGCAGCCCTCTGCTGGGCCTCGGTGCGGTCGAGCGGCGGCGTGTCGAGCGCGGCCCGCTGATCCGGCGTGAGGGCCGCCCGCTGCCGCTCCTCGAGTTCCTTGAACTTGCCGGGGACGAGCGCCTCGAGCTCCTCGGCCAGCTTCTGCGCACGGGCCAGTTCCGCCTCGCGCAGGCCGAGCCGGATCGGCACATCCCAGCTCGTGGGAATCTCGCGGACGGCATACCGGCGCATCTCGTCGCCGGCGAGGTTCCACGCGTCGCGGGCCGTCTCCCCGAAGACGCCATCCTCCTCGATCGCCCTCGCATAGTTGATCGCCGTCATCATCGGCTCGCTGTGGAAGATGAGCGGCGTCGTCCGGAGCGGCGCACCCGAGTCGGCCAGCTGCTGACCCGCGACGTATTTTTCACGGGCCACCAGCCAGTTGTCCCGTTCCGGGAGCGTGCGGCCAGGGCGGTCGCGCTCGTGGAAGTCGTCGTCGGCCTTGAAGAGGCGGCGATACTGTTTCTTCTCGTCGGCCCGCCCGATCTTCTGCCCGAGAAACCAGCCCATCCTGCCGAGCAGCCTCGGCTCGCGCTGGTTGAGAAAGATTCCCTGCCTGAGGAACTCGATCCCCTTCATGACCCACGCGTAGCGGTCGTGGTAGTCGTCGAACTCCACGGAGATGTTGTAGGAGAGATTGTGGGCCTGAAAGTCCCACACGGAGTAGAAGTTCGGCTGCAGCTTCGTCATCTGCTCGAGGGCCGCCGACAGGTTCGTCCAGTCCTCCACCTTCTTGTAGTGGTTGGCCCGGTCCCAGAGCAGCGTCACGGCCACGTTCTTCAGGCCCAGCGTCGCCAGCCGCATCGTCTCGCTCGTGGGATCGACCTCGCCCAGGTTCGCCTGCGAGAGCCCGAACTTGGCCCGCTGCCGGGCCAGGAAGCCGCCGGCGCTCGTCGAGTCGGCCGGCTGGCTGAGCACGGAAAGCGGCACGAGCAGCACGGCGATGGCGACGAGGGCGAGAAGCGTCTCCCGTCGCAGGCCGAGCCAGGATTTCACGGGCGCGGTCATGCGGCCACCTCCCGGGCCTTGAGGCAGACGGCCCCGGCGATGAAAAACGCGACGAGATACCCGAACGTTTCCACGGCATGAGCCCCGATCAGATCGTAGGGGATGTCGAAGCCGCCGGCGAGGAAATCACCCGTGCCGAGCGCAGAAAGCGACGGAAACAGGGCGGCGCCCAGCCGCATGGGCGCCAGAAGCAGGGTGTCCAGGGCCTTCATCGCGCTCACGGCGGGCGAGGGGTCGAGTTCCAGCGTGATGCTCGTCTGAGTGACGATCCGGTAGAGCGACTCGATCGGCCCGCCTCCGGGCACGAGACGGCTGTCGCCCGTGACCTGGCTCTCGAAGAGCCTCTGGATGAACTCGCGGAACTGGCCGACCAGCACCACCGAGAGAACCGCCAGCAGGGCCACCGGCCCGGCGAGGAACGTGCTGAACATCACGCCGAGTGCCGTCACGATGAGCATCGAGAACCAGATGCCCAGGCAACTCTTGAGATAGTTCACCGCGAACGAACCGCTGCCCTGCCGCAGGTAGAAGTCGGCCTGGGCCACCCCGTAGTACTGGGCCGGTTCGAGGCACTGCAGAACCACTTCCACGCGGCCGTCGGTGACGATGTCGGTGAACAGGTCGACCTGCCGCGTGCCCCCGTCGTTGGTGGTGGCCGCGAGCTGCCGCGGAATGAGCAGGGAGTCGATCGTGAACTCCTTTGCCGTGAAGTAGATCGGGTCGCACTGCAGGCCGTTGGCCGGATTGCGCACCCGCACGCTGCCGGCGATCCCCTTCTCGATGTCGCCCTTGTAGGTGCGGAACACCCGCACGATCATCTCCAGCGGCAGGCCGTCGGGAAACCGCGCCTCGCTCACGCCGTCGAAGGTCCAGATCGCCGCCGCCAGCGACCCGCCCTCGATGTACTGCCGGTACGACCACTCGGCCCCGACGCTGATCCCCTTCGTGCTCGGCTTGCCCTGCCGGTCGAGGAACCGCAGCGTGCCACGCAGCGGCTTGCGGGCCTCGAGAAGGCCCTCCGGTGGCCCCACTTCGTAGGTCGTGCCCGCCGGCCCCGACAGGGCCCGCACGGCATGCCGGTGACCCTGCACGGTGTCGGTGCGGCCGACCCCGTCGGGGCCGAGATCGAGGCGATGCCGGTGACCGCGGGCGAGGCTCGTCCGGCCCTCGAAGCCGGCGGTCGAGCCGTCCTCCGCCTCGAGCTCCACCACGTCGGCGGCCTCCACGAGGTGTGAGTGCTGCACGCTGCGCACGACGAACGCCCAGCCGACGGCCCCCATCAACGCCAGGAGCACGGTGCCCACGAGGGCGAAGCCGAGCATGCGGCCCAGCACGATCTCGCCGGTGCGCACGGGCTTGGTCGTCACGGTCTGGATCGCCTTGGCCTTGATGTCCGCAGGCAGGCTGAACACGGAGAGCACGAGGACCACGAGGCACACGAGCAGGTTCGTCGCCGAGAGGATGAACCCCAGATAGAGCTTGCCGGGATTGACGCTCGCGGGGTCGAGGAACCAGCCGGCGAAGAGCACGATCACGGCGAACACGCCGAGCACGACGAGCACGTTCCTGCGGAGTGATTCCTGCACGGCCAGCCGCGCCAGGGCCCACACCCGCCGCGGCGACATCCCGGCCAGGTCCGCGAGCGTGGTGAGCACGCCGCGGTAGACGCGGTCACCGGCGGCCAGCGGCCCGTGCAGCACCGATTGCACCAGCCACGCCAGCGCCGCGGCGAACACCGCCACGAGGCCGGCCGCGAACAGCCACGAGACCAGCGCGGGTCCGATCCAGGCCGTGAACCGCGGAATGTCCTCTTCGAGCACCATGCGTGGTCAGCCCCGCGGGGCCGGGAGGTTCCCGGCTCACTCGCTCCTGTCGGCCTGACGGGCCCGCCGACCGGGGCGAGCCTCGGTGTCACGCACCACCTCGAGAAAGAGCTCCTCGAGCGTCGTCGTGGGATTGCCGATCTCGACATCGGCCCCGCCGTGCCGCTGCAGCACCGCCCGCACTTCCTCGACGGCTGCCGCCGGCAGGCCGCGGGCCCGGATCTGCGTCACGTCCGTGACCCGCAGCAGGTCCTCCACGCGGCCGAGTTCCTTGAGTTCGCCCTGGTGGAGCACGGCGATCCGGTCGCACACGTCCTCGACGTCGGCGAGGAGGTGCGAGGACATGATCACCGTCTTGCCCCGCCGCTTGAGATCGATGATGAGATCCTTCATCTCGCGGGTGCCGATCGGATCGAGGCCGCTGGTCGGCTCGTCGAGGAGCACGAGTTCGGGGTCGTTGATCAGCGCCTGTGCGATGCCGATGCGCCGCGTCATGCCCTTCGAGTACTCCCTGAGCTGCCGCTTCTTGTCGCGGGACAGCCCGACCATCGCGATCAGCGCGTCGGCCCGCCGCCTGCGTTCTTCGGGCGGCATGTCGAACAGCCGGCCGTAGAAGTCGAGGGTCTCCTCGGCATCGAGAAATTTGTAGAGATACGTCTCTTCCGGGAGGTAGCCGAGCCGCTCGTTCTTCGCGACGTCGGTCGCGTCGCGGCCGAACACGAGCGCCTCGCCGGAGGTGGGAAAGATGAGTCCGAGCAGGAGCTTCATCGTCGTCGTCTTGCCCGAGCCGTTGGGGCCGAGGAGCCCGAAGATCTCGCCGCGGCGGATCTCGAGGTCGAGGGGCTTGAGTGCCACCTTCTTGCTGCGTCCCCAGAAATCGCGGTAGGTTTTCGAGAGGTTGCGGGCGGCGACGATCACCTCGTCGCTCCCGGCCCCGCGAGCCGTCGCCGGTTCGGCGTGCATGGAATCGAACCCTTCCCTTCGCAGACGGTGTCCGAGGACGTCACGCGGAAAAAATCGCGGTCTCTGTTGTTGTAGCGGCAACCCTCGGGGATTGAAGTGGGGTTCAGAGAAGCCCGTTGACACGGCCTGAGGAACTCCTATACTACGGTATTGATACTGAGTCTCAAAATCTTCTTACCTTGGCATTTTAGGGTGCTCAGCATGCGAAAAATCGCTCCGAAGGCATCTTCCCGAACGTCGATCACCCCCGCGGGGCATTCCCCTCGCGACGCGTTCACGCTCGTTGAACTGCTCGTCGTGATCGCCATCATCGGGGTGCTCGTGAGCCTTCTTCTGCCGGCCGTCCAGAGCGCCCGGGAGGCAGCCCGACGCAGTTCCTGCCAGAACAACCTCCGCCAACTCGGGCTGGCGATCCACAACCACGAAAACTCCCAGCGGGCTTTCCCGCCGTCGGGCGCCGAGGTGGTCGTGGCCGGGGCGCCGCAGGCGCCTTGGTCCGGACAGGCGGTTCTGCTGCCGTACCTCGAGGGCGACAGCCTGTTCCGGAAGATCGACTTCTCGCTGCCGTACGGCAACGCCGTAAACATGGCCCTGTTCGCGCCCAACGGCGTGGCCGCGACCCGGGTCGACGTGCTCGTGTGCCCAGGGGAGACGAAGGCCACGCCCGTGTTCGACGCCAACGGCGTGCCCAAGCATTTTCCGCTGAACTACGGCCTGAACGTGGGCGCCTACCTCGTTCTCGACGCCAGCACGCCCGCCCGGCCCGACGGCGGCGGCGCGTTCGCGCCGTTTCGAAAACTGCGGCCTGCTGCGTACCCCGACGGCCTGAGCAAGACCGTGGCCATGGCGGAAGTGAAGGCCCGGACGCCGCGGGCCCAGGACATCCCGTCGATGCCCGCCGCAATCCCCGCCACACCCGCCGCAGCGGGGGCATTGGCGGCGGGCGGCACGTGGGGCGTCGAGTCCGGGCACACGGAGTGGGTCTGCGGACGCAGCCTCCACATCGGCGTCACGACCACCTTCGCACCCAACACCGTGGTGCCCTACACCCACACCGACGGGGTGCAGTACGACGTCGACGTGTGCGGACCCCGCGAGGGGACGTCGGCGACGGCCCTCACGCAGGCGGTCGTCACGTCGCGCAGCCACCACCGGGACACGGTCAACACGGCCATGATGGACGGCTCGGTGCGGTCGATCGGGTCGGGCATCGATCTCGCGACGTGGCGGGCGCTGGGCACGCGGGCGGGAGCCGAATCGATCGGCGCCGACTACTGAGCCGACGACGAGGGCTGCCGCGAAGCGGCCACCCGCGACGCTGCCTCGACGACGCGGTGGGCGGCGATGAGTTCGGCCGCCGTGAAATACGCCTCGTCCGGCACGCCGCCAGCGTGGTCGATCTTTTCAGCGGCGAGTTTTTCCCACGACAACCCGTTCGAGAGATGCCAAGCCGCCGCCTGGGCGACCTTCTGCGGCACCTCGCCGCGCGAGAGGCTCTCGAGCACGAACGCCAGCTTCGGATCGCTGGAAAAAGCCGTGATCTCCTCGAGCCTGTAGGGATAACGCGGCGAGGGCTCGGGCTTGCCGTGTTCGAGGCACACGGTCGCCACGCGGAGCACCCGCGTCTTCTGGGGCGGAATCGAGAACGCGCCGCCGCCCATGCCACCGGCGCCACCGCCTCCCATCCCGCCCATGCCGTTCATGCCCTGCTGGCCGAATCCGCCGCCGCCGGTGGTTTGGGCGCCGCCGCCGATGCCTCCCGCTCCGAATCCGGCTCCGCCGCCACCGCCGCCCATGCCCATCTGGGCGAGCACGGGCACTCCGGCAAACGCCGTGGGCAGCCGGAGCGTGAGCGGCTTTCGCGACCTGTTGGTGACGATGATCTGGGCCGACCGCGAATCGTTGGGTATGTACCGCACGTCGACGAGACCGGCCTCCTCGGCCTCGAGCACATCCTGGGCATCGACGGACTTCGATGCGAGCGACCGGGCGACCGGTTCGCGGGCGTGCGTCGGCGATGATGCGCCGATCACGACGAGCGTGGCGACGACAATGGCGAGCCGCGGGGAGATCGGCAGCACAGGGCATCCTCCGGAAACTGGGGTCGGCCTACCCCACAAGTATGCCTTCGGCATCCGACCCGGCGAAATCCGCCCTCCGGGCCGGATATGCCGGTTGTGCCACTCATCGCCGGGCGCTCGCTGCCATGGGAAGGCGCCGGCTCGGGGTTACCCCGTACCGTCTCGCCGGACGTTCGCCTCCGCCCTCCAGGCTACGGCTCACTCGGATTTGCCTGTGCTGCGCCATCCATGGCTCCGCTGGTCAAATACGCCGTCTCAACGGCAGGGGTAACCCCGAGCCTCCTCAACTCGTAGGCGCAGGGAACTTTCGGCGGAGACGGTCGGTGCGATGCGGAAGAGCCGACGGGCAGATACGCGCGCTATCACACAGCGCAAGGCCCGGAGGGCCGGGTGCGTACCAGCCGACGGAGGTCGGCCACGGGAAGTTCGGCAGGATGCCGAGACTTCCCGTGAAGCAGACTAGCGATCGCCCTCGGCGATGGAGCAGCGTGCCGCCGGCTCCGAATGCGGGTACTTATCGCCTACCTGAACTTCCGGCGAAGGTGCTGACCAGGCCCTGGTCGAGCTACGTGCCGAGATCGCGAGCGACTAACGCTTGCTGAACTGCGTGCCGCGGCGGGCGCCACGGAGGCCGTACTTCTTGCGTTCCTTCATGCGGCCGTCGCGCGTGAGGAGTTTGCTGTGGCGAAGCGGTTCGGCGAGTTCCGCGTCGAAGGCTTTCAGCGCCCGCGCGATGCCGAGCCGGCAGGCGCCGGCCTGGCCGGTGGGCCCGCCGCCGTCGACCGTGATGTCGACGTTCACTGCCGTCAGCTTTCCCACGGTCTCGAGCGCGCCCGACACGAGCACACGATCCTTGACGGCAGGAAAATAGGCCTCGAGTTCGCGGCCGTTGACCACGATCTTCCCCGAGCCGCTGCGAAGCCGCACCCGGGCGACGGCGGTCTTCCGCCGGCCGGTGGCGAGGATGTCGGTGGAGCGGACGGACTTGGAAGACTGCTCTGCGGCCATCGAATGGGGTTCCTGTGTGGTCTTGGAAAGGATCGTGACGGACCCGCGGGCTTACTTCGCGCCTGCTTCGAGGGCGGCGGGTTCCTGCGCCTGGTGCGGGTGTTCAGGGCCGGCATACACCTTGAGTTTGTCGAGCATCACCCGCCCGAGCCTCGTCTTCGGCAGCATGCGGCGCACGGCCTCCTCGAGGATGAGTTCCGGCCGTCGGTTGAGCCGATGCTCCGCCGTTTCAGCCTTCAACCCCTGGTAGCCGGTGTACCAACGGTACTCCTTCTGCTGCCACTTCTTGCCTGTGAACTGCACCTTCTCCGCGTTGATCACGACGACGTAGTCGCCGGTGTCGACGTGGGGCGTGAAGGTCGGCCGATGCTTGCCCATCAGCACCATCGCAATGTCGCTCGCCAGCCGCCCCACGATCTTGTCGCTCGCGTCGACCAGCCACCAACGCTGCTCGACTTCGCCGGGCTTGGCCATGAATGTCTTCATCGGTCGGAAACCTGTTTTCAGCTGACGTGTGACGTGTTGCGGCCGCCGGCCGCGATGGATCGGGAAGCCCCGGAGACTACCAATGGCATCATCCCCCGGCAAGCGGCCGGGCTCCCGCCCGCGGTGCACGAAAAACCGGCTGCTTGGGCCGCGAACGCGACCACGACCGTCCGCGGTTGCCACGGCCGCTGCCGCGGATCACACTTGGCGTCCGTTCGTCCCCTCCCGCCAAAGGCCCGCCACATGAAGGTTGCCGTCGCGAAGGAAACTTTCCCCGGGGAGCGGAGGGTGGCCCTCGTGCCCGCCGCGATCGCCCCGCTGAAGAAAGCCTGTGCCGCGCTCCCCGGCGGGGTCGACGTGCTCGTCGAGAGCGGCGCCGGGGCGGCCGCCGGCTTTCCCGACGATACCTACGTGAAGGCGGGGGCCGAGATCGTGCCTCGTGCCGCGGCATTCGCAGCAGACTGCCTGCTCACCGTGCGCACCGCCGGCGCATGTGGCGATTCGTGGTGCACCGACCGCGAGCTCATCCGGCCCGGGCTCATCGTCATCGGCCTCTGCGACCCGCTCGGCGCGCCCGGCGGCTGCCACGAGGCCGCCGAGAAGGGCGCCACCCTCTTCGCGCTCGAACTCGTGCCGCGGATCACGCGGGCCCAGAGCATGGACGTGCTCTCCAGCCAGGCCAACATCGCCGGCTACCGTGCCGTGCTCGTGGCGGCCACCGCCCTTCCCCGCATCCTGCCGATGATGACGACGGCCGCCGGGACGGTCACTCCGGCGAGGGCGCTCATTCTCGGGGCGGGCGTCGCGGGGCTGCAGGCGATCGCCACTGCCAAGCGGCTCGGCGCCCAGGTGAGCGCCTACGACGTGCGTCCGGCCGTGAAGGAGCAGGTGCAGAGCCTCGGGGCGAAGTTCGTCGAGCTGCCGCTCGAGACAGGCGCGAGCGAGACGGCCGGCGGCTACGCGAAGGCGATGGGCGAGGATTTCTACGCCAGGCAACGGGAACTCCTCGGCAAGGTCGTGGCCGACAGCGACATCGTGATCTGCACGGCGCTCATCCCCGGCCAGAAGGCCCCGGTGCTGGTGACCCGCGAAATGGTGGCCCGCATGCGCCCCGGCAGCGTGATCGTCGACATGGCCGCCGAACGCGGCGGCAACTGCGAGGGCTCCGTCGCCGATCAGGCCGTGGTCGTCGACGGCGTCACGATCCTCGGCCCGACGAACCTCGCCGCCGAGGTGCCGTTTCACACCAGCCAGCTCTACGCCAAGAACATGACCACCTTCGTCGCTCACCTCGCGAAGTGCGGCCTCCCGGAGGTGTCCACCGACGACGAGATCTGCCGCGAGACGCTCGTGGCGAAGGGGGGCCAGATCGTCCATCCCAAGGTTCGGGAGCGGGCCGGCCTGCCGCCCCTCGAAGCCGCCCCCGCCTGACCGGAGCCAGACCATGCCGAGCCCGTTGCTGCCCGTCCTTCTCGCCGACGCGGTCCTGCCGGAGGATCCGGCCACGCGTTTCATTCGCCTGCTCACCGTGTTCCTGCTGGCGATGTGGGTGGGCTTCGAGGTGATCACGAAGGTGCCGCAGCGACTCCACACTCCGCTCACCAGCGGGTCGAACGCCATCTCCGGCATCACGGCCGTGGGTGCGATCGTCGTGGCCGGCGCGATGGCGACGCGGTTGGGCACGCTGCTCGGCCTGCTCGCCGTGGTGCTCGCGATGATCAACGTGGTCGGCGGGTTCGTCGTCACGCACCGGATGCTCGAGATGTTCAACCCGAAGAAGAAGTAGCCGCATGTCGAGCCAAGCCCTGATCAACCTCGCGTACCTCGCCGCCTCGATGCTGTTCATCGTGGCCTTCAAGCTCATGACCGGCCCACGCACGGCCGTGAGGGGCAACTATCTGGGGGCGGCGGGCATGGTGATCGCAATCCTTGCGGCATGCTGCGAGGGCCCGGTGGTCGCGCGGCTCACGAGCGTGGGCAGCGGCAACCTCGTCTGGCTCGCGATCGCCGCCGCGATCGGGAGCGTGATCGGCGCCGTGATGGCGCTCAAATACCCGATGACGGGCATGCCGCAGATGGTGGCCCTCCTGAACGGCTTCGGCGGCGCCGCCTCCGCGATCGTCGCCGGGGCCGAACTTTGGAACGCAGCCTCCGCGGCGGAGGTGCCGCTTCCCGCCTGGACGCAGTTCGCGATCGCGACCGCGTTCACGGGGCTGATCGGTGCCGTCACCTTATGGGGCAGTTTCGTGGCCTTCGCCAAGCTCGAGGAACTGCCGCGGTTCAAGAAGGCATGGACCGACCCGAACCGGCACTGGATCAACCTCGCGCTGGCCGCGGCAACGCTCCTTTTGATCTGGGGCGTGTGCTCCCATCCGTCGTGGATCCTTCTCTACTGGCTGCTCGTGATCGTGGGAAGCGCGCTTGGATGCACGCTCACGATGCCGATCGGCGGGGCCGACATGCCGGTCGTGATCTGCCTCCTGAACAGCTACTCAGGGCTCGCCGCCGCCGCGGCCGGGTTCGTGATCGACAACTCCGTGCTCGTGATCGCCGGCTCGCTGGTCGGCGCGTCGGGCTTGATCCTCACGGCGATCATGTGCCAGGCGATGAACCGCTCGCTCACGGGCGTGCTCTTCGGCGGCCTCGGCACGACGACGGCTGCGAATGCCGACGACGTTTACGCCGGCAAGGTGAAGAGCGCGAGCGCCGAGGAGATCGCGATGGTGCTCGAGGGGGCCGAGCGGGTCGTGATCGTGCCAGGCTACGGCCTCGCCGTGGCCCAGGCCCAGCATGCCGTCCGGGAACTCGCCAACGCCCTCGAGAAGCGTGGGGCGACTGTCGAATACGCGATCCATCCCGTGGCCGGGAGAATGCCGGGCCACATGAACGTGCTCTTGGCCGAGGCCGACATTCCCTACGAAAAACTGCGGGAGATGGACGACATCAACCCCACGTTTCCGGAAACCGACGTGGCGATCGTGATCGGTGCCAACGACGTGGTGAACCCGGCCGCACGCACCGACCCCCAGAGCCCCATCGCGGGGATGCCGATCCTCGACGTGGACAAGGCGAAGACCGTGGTCGTTGTGAAAAGGTCGCTGTCGCCCGGCTTCGCGGGCATCCCCAATCCCCTGTTCGCGGCCGACAACACGCTCATGTATTTCGCCGACGGCAAGAAGGCGATCCTCGATCTCACCGCGGCCCTGCAGCGCGGCTGATCACCCCAGCACGTCGGCCCACAGGGCGTCGGAGACGAGCAGGCCAGCTCGCGTGAGCCGCACGCGCACGCCGTCGTCGGTGGCCAGTCCGCCTGCCACCCAGCGGCCGATCGAGGGCCGCACGAGCACGTCGAGATCGAACCCGCTCGCCGCCTGAAACGGCGCCCGCTCCACGCCGTCGCGGCGCCGAAGCCCCACGACGATCCGCTCCCTGGCAGCCTGCTCGGCGGTCATGGCGTCGACATCGCCAGTGCCGTCGTCTCCGGCGAGCACCTTGTTGATCCAGGTCGTCGTGCTGCGGTGGCTCGTGATCCGTGTCCGGCCGTCGAACCGTGCGGCACCCGGCCCAAAGGCCTCCCAGGGCCGGCAGTCCCAGTAGGCTTCGTTGTGCCGGCAGCGGAATCCGGGCCGGGCGAAGTTCGACACCTCGTAGTGCTCGAACCCGGCCGCCGTGAGCCCGTCGATCGCCGCCTCGAACATCGCCCGTTCGAGCGACTCCTCGGCGGGCACGAGTTCGCCCCGAGCCCGAGCCGATTCGAACGCCGTGCCCTGCTCCCAGGTAAGGCAGTACACCGACACATGCTGCACGCCGAGGGCCACCCCCGCGGCGAGATCGGCCTCCACGTGGGCCAGCGACTGGCCCGGTGCGGCCGTCATCACGTCCAGGTTCACGACGAAGCCGGCGGCGATCAGCCGCTCCACAGCCCGCCGTACATCAGCTGGCCCGTGGTCGCGATCGAGCGCCTTGAGCGTCGTGGCATCGAGCGATTGGGCGCCAAGGCTCACGCGCGTCACACCCAGATCCTGGCAGGCAGCGACGAGGTCGTCGGTCACATCGAGCGGATTGGCTTCGAGCGTGACTTCCGCATTCGTGTCGAGCCGTAGCCGCGGTGTTAGCAGGTCGAACAGCCGGCGCAGTCCATCGGGCCCGAGGTGTGAGGGCGTGCCTCCGCCCAGGTACAGCGTATCGAGCTGGAGCGGCTCCCGCAGCCGTTCGAGTTCGACCGTCAAAGCAGCGAAGTAACGATCGATGAGATCGTCACGGCCCGCCACGAGCGTGAAGTCGCAGTAGCCGCACCGGTGCCGGCAGAAGGGCACGTGGACATAGGCGTGGCGGGGACGAGCGTTCATCTCTTATGCCACTATACGGCTTAGGCGACTTGGTCTACGCGTTCGCGCCGGCTTCGGGCTCCCCCAATGAAGTTCAGTTCGGGAGGCTCGGGGCTGCCCGTGCCCTCGAGCGGGCTATGGGAGCGAGCGCAGCCATGGATGGCGAAAGCGAAGCGGACATGCAGTGAGCCGAGGCCGGGAGGGCCGAGGCGAACGTCAAGCGAGAGGCGCCGGGCAGCCGCGAGCCGGCGCGGGCGGGAACCCATCACAGCCAAATGTGCAGGCGGCCGTCGAGCATGTCGGGGAGCTTCTTGGCGAGGATCTTTCGGATCCGGTCGTCGGTGTAGCGCGTGGAAAAATGCGTGGCGATGATCACCTCGTTGTGAAACCGCTCGCGGCGGGCGAGCAGGTCGTCGAGGTGCATGTGGCCGAACTTGTGGATCTTCTCCTTGCGGTGCGCGTGGGCCACGAAGGTCAGCTCCGTGATCAGCACCATCGCCTCGAACATCGCCGGGCAGCGGTCGAGCCCCTCGGGCGAGCTGTCGCCGAGATAGGCCACGAGCGGCGTGCGCACCTCGTGCGTCACATCCGCGCCCGAGAGGCGGAGGTCGCGGATCCTGTCACCGGGCAGCCCCTGAAACTCGTGCTTGAGCTTCCGCCGCCGCTCCCACACCACGAAGCCCACGCTCGGCAGCGTGTGGCAGGTGCTCGAGACCGTCACAACGTGCTCGCGCGAGAGCTCGATTTCGTCGCCGGGCCGGGCCGGCAGGAGCGTGCAGGGGAGTCGCCCGCGGTCGAGCCGGCTCACGGCCCTCAGGAGCTTCTCGATCGGCTCGATCGCCGTCTCCGGCATGTAGATCGTGGGGGGCTCCATCTTCATCATCCGCCGCCGGGCCACGTACACGGGCAGGGCCGCGATGTGGTCGAGGTGGGTGTGCGTGAGGAACCAGGTGCTCGTGGCCATGAAGCTCCATGGCTGCGCGCCGAGGTCGAAGCCGAGCTTCAGCTCCGGGATGCGCCAGTAGCTCTGCACAGCCGCCCGTGAGTAGCCCTCGATCGTGAGCCCCTTGTGGACGAGGGTTCGCAGCGGCGCGTTGTCGATCATGAGGGCTCCGCGGACGGGGTCGCCGGCTCGACGACGGGCGCCGGGGCCGGCCGTGGCTCCAGCCAGATCTCGTCGAACAGCCTCTCCTGACGCGTCGAGAGCCTGCCCCGGCGCACGAGCTCCAGCACCGCCAAGAAGATACCCATGATCCGGCTGCGTGGCATGTCTTCTTCGAGCAGTTCGGAGAAAGCGACCCTCCCACGTTCGTGCACCAGGGCCCCGACCCGCTCGATGTGCACCTCGATCGGCGTGTCGTCCTGGACGATCTGCCGGGGCTTGCGCCGCTCGCGCTTGCGGAGTACGCGCGACAGCGCGCCGACCAGGTCCCACACCTGCACCTCGCCGATCGTCACCTCCACCGGCCCGGAACGGTGCACGGGCCCGTCGGTCGCCAGCCGCGGAAACCGGAGTTCCCACTGCCGGGCGCGGTCCTCGAGCATCACGGCCGCGTCGCGATACTGCTTGTATTCGAGGAGCCGCTGCACGAGATCCTCGCGGGCTGGCTCCACGGTCTCCTCGGGCTGCTCCTCCGGCCGAGGCACGAGCGCCCTCGCCTTGATCTCGAGGAGGACGCTCGCAAGCTCCACGAACTCGCCCACCTGGTCGATCGCGAGGTCCTCGAGCACGTCGAGGTAGGCGACGAACTCCTCGGCGATCTTCGCGATCGGCACCTCGGCGACGTCCACCTCGTGCTTCCTCACGAGGTAGAGGAGGAGATCCATCGGCCCGGAGAAGACTTCGGTCGCGACCCTGAATTCCATGCGGCCATTTGCAGGGGCCGGCCACGGCGTGTCAATGCCGGATCCCCTGGGGTACGATCACGTCATGTCGAACGAAATCCTCTGGGCACCGTGGCGGCTGGGATACGTGCAGGGGCACGAGAAGGGTGCGGCCGGCGAACCCGAGGCGTGGCGGCCCGGAGCCGACCGCGGCTGCTTTCTCTGCAGGGCGGCGGCGGCCGATGCCGCCCACCACCGGGCGCTCGGAGTGGTGGCGGCGACCGCCAGCAGCATCGTCGTCGTGAATCGGTTTCCCTATTCAAACGGGCACCTGCTCGTCGCGCCGCTCGACCATCGCGCCGCGCTCGCCGACCTCCACGCGGAGGCCCTGCTCGACCTGCAGCTCGAGCTCGTGCGCTGGTGCGGCCTGATCGAACGCACCATGCAGGCCCAGGGATTCAACATCGGCCTCAACCTGGGCAGCGTCGCGGGGGCGGGCCTGCCCGGCCACCTGCACTGGCACATCGTCCCCCGCTGGCGCGGCGACGTGAATTTCATGCCGACCACGGCCGGCGTGCGGGTGCTGCCCCAGTCGCTCGACGGCCTGTGGGAGCAGCTCACGTCGGCTGCGGGGGCGTCGCGATGACCGGGATCGACTGGGCGAACATCTCCGACTGGCGGGCCCGGGAGGGGCACACGCTCGGCGCCTGGGCGATGCACTCCGCCGACTCGGCGGGCCGCGTCCACGCGGAGCAGCCGCATCCGTTCCGCAGCCCCTACCAGCGCGACCGCGACCGCATCGTCCACTCGGCGGCATTTCGGCGGCTCGCCCACAAGACGCAGGTCTTCACCGGACTCGCCGACGACTACCATCGCAGCCGACTCACGCACACGCTGGAGGTGACGAGCATCGCCCGCACCCTGGCCCGGGCGCTGGCCCTCAACGAGGACCTCGTCGAGACGCTGGCCCTGGGCCACGACATCGGACATCCGCCGCTCGGTCACGCCGGCGAAGACACTCTCGCCGACCTGCTCGCCGCCGAGGGCGGCTTCAACCACAACGCGCAGGCGCTGCGGATCATGACGCTTCTCGAAGGGCTGTCATCGCGGTTCCCCGGCCTGAACCTCTCCCGCGAGGTGCTCGACGCCCAGGCCACCCGCAAACGCGACGGCTCGGCACCCGCGCCCCTTCTCGAAACGCAGGTCGTCGACGCCGCCGACTCGATCGCCTACGACACCCACGACACCGACGACGCCATCGAGCTCGGCCTCGTCGGCCTCGACGAGCTGCTGGAGCTGCCGATCGTGGCCGAAGCGGCAACGCGGGCCCGCGAGGTGCTCGGGGACGTCACCGGCGGCGACCTGCGTCGCGCCGTGCTCCATGAACTCGTCGACCTGCAGGTGGCCGACCTCGTCGCGGAGAGCCGCGGCACGATCGAGCGGCTCGCGATCGACTCGGTCGCGAGGGTCCGCGCGGTGTTCGACGGAGACGGCGCCGGCCGGGGCGTGCGGGTGGTCGCCCACAGTCCGCCCGTGGCCGCCGGCAAGAAGCAGCTCGAGATGTTCCTGTTCCAGAAGGTCTACCGCAGCGACCGCGTGATGACGGTCCGGGCCGCCGCCCAGGAAAAACTTTCGCAGCTCTTCGCCTGGTATGTGGCCCACCCCGAGGAACTGCCGGCCCGCTTCCGGGCCCGGGCGGGAGCATGTGGCGTGCCCCGGAGCACCGCCGACTACATCGCCGGGATGACCGATCGCTACCTGGAATGGGATCACGGTCGGCGGCTGTGCTAGGATTTGCGGCATGGCACTCGTCATGCTCCGGGCGATTTTCGTGGCGGTCTCCGTGGGGATCGCCGTGCTCATGATCAGCTCGCCGGAGATGCGCGACACCGAGGCGTGGGTGCCGTGGACCGTGCTCGTCGGCATGGTCGCCCTGCCGCTCTCCGCGATCGGCATCGACTCCTCCCTGCAGCGCAAGGACCTCACGGTGATCACCGCGGTCTACTTCGGCCTGCTGGTGGGGGTGTTCGTGACCTATGTGGCCATCCTCGCGCTCACGCCGATCCTCCCCGCCGACCCGAACCATCCCGTCACTGCCTGGCTGCCGCTGATCCTCGGCATGCTCCTCTGCTATGTGTGCACGAGCCTTCTCCTGCAGACGCGCGACGACTTCCGGTTCCTGATCCCCTACGTCGAGTTCGCCCGCGACGTGAAGGGACTGCGGCCCAACATCCTCGACTCCAGCGCCATCGTCGACGGGCGCGTGGCCGATCTCGCCGAAACCGGACTCTTTCAGAGCCGGTTCGTCGTCCCTTCCTTCGTGGTCGACGAACTGCAGGAGGCGGCCGACGCCGCGGATCGACAGCGGCGGCTCCGCGGCCGACGCGGACTCGACGTCCTGGCGCGGCTCCGCGAGAACAAACTCGTCGACATCGAGGTGCTCGCACCGCTGGATGAAACCGACGCCGCGAGTTCCGACGAGCAGCGGGTCGTGGGCATGGCTCGGCGGCTTGGCGGCCGGCTGATCACGAACGACCCGAATTTCGTCAAGATCGCGGCGTTCCGATCGGTGCAGGCCGTGAACGTGAACGACATCGCCCTCGCCCTCAAGCCCACGTTCGTGGCGGGCGACCTGCTCGAGGTGCGACTGGTCAAGCCCGGTGAGGGTGCGGGGCAGGGTGTGGGCTACCTCGACGACGGCACGATGGTCGTCGTGGAGGGGGGACGCGACCAGATCGGCAGGATGGTGCATGCGAGCGTCACGAGCACGCTGCAGACGTCGGCCGGAAGGCTCGTGTTCGCCCGCCCGGAATTCGCCCGCACCTGATCGTGCGCCGCCGGCCGAGGCCCGCCGCACCGCGGCGTCAGATTTCCCAGCCCCCGCGATACCTGCGCCCGAGCATCGCATTGACGTCGTCGCGGTCGCTTTTCATGGCGGATGCATCCCAGGAAAACTCCGCCTGAACGCGGTAGGCGATGTTCGCGAGGAGCACGCTCTCGGCAAGCGGGCCTGAATAGTCGAAGTTGCAGGTGGCGGGGCGCCCGCCGCGGCAGGCGTCGACCCACTCCCTGCGGAAGCCCGGCGACGGGGTGAGCGTCTGCGGCGGATTCTTGACCTCGGCGAACTTCTTCTCCGGCAGCAAAAGCCAGCCGTCGAAGCCGCAGAGGAGCATCCCGGCGGTGCCGACGAACAGCGTGTTCTTCTTCTCGATGGATGCTTCGCCGATGCCGCGCTCGGCGAGCACCGGCGGCATTCCCTGATACCAATGCACGCTGACCGGGGGCAGGGCCTTGCCGTCGGCCGACGTGCGGGCCGGAAAGTCGAGCCGGCTGGCAAACTGCGTCGGCGTCCGCCGGGGGTCGGGCGTGGGTCCGCTGCCCGCGACACGCACCGGGTGGGAGAGATCGAGCGCCCAGAAGGGGATGTCGAGGATGTGGCAGCCCCAGTTGCCCGCTTCGCCGGTGCCGAAGTCCCACCAGAACCGCCAGTCATAGGGCGCCAGACCCGGAGCGTAGGGCCGCTCCGCCACGGGCCCGAGCCAGAGATCCCAGTCGAGCGTCGCAGGCGGCTGCTCGCTGGCTCCCAGCGGCTTCGGCATCCCACGCTTGCTGGCGATCCACGAGTGCACCTCGGTGACCGTGCCGATGGTGCCCGCCTTCACGAACTCGACCCCGGCGCGGAGCCCTGGCAGTGCATGCCGCTGCGATCCGAGTTGGGTCGCGACTTTCTTCACGCGAGCGGCCTCGGTGATCCGCCGCACTTCCTCCACCTCGTGTGCCAGCGGCTTTTCGAGATAGACGTGCTTGCCGCGCTCGATCGCCCACCAGGCGGGATGAAAGTGCGTGTGGTCGGGCGTGCTGATCACGACGCCGTCGACCTGCTTCTCGAGCGCGTCGAACATCCTCCGGAAGTCGGCGAACCGCCGGGCCCGCGGAAACGCCTCGAACGACCTGCCGCCCCGCTTCTCGTCGACGTCGCAGAGCGCGACGATCGTTTGCGTCTTGAGGTCGCGAAGGTTCGCCTCCCCCTGCCCGCCGATCCCCACGATGGCGAGGTTGAGCTTGTCGGAGGGGCCCTCGGATGGCGTCTCCCCGAAGCCGTGCGTGGCGAAAAAACCGGGAAACCCGGCGACGAGGCCCGTGAACGCACGCCGTCCGAGCCTGCCGTGCGGCGCCGAGGCACGCGATTTCATGCGATATTTTCTCCCGTGCGACCCGATCAATATCATGGAGATTGTACCGAGAGAGCCGGCATGCGATTCCCCCATCTCCTCGCCGCGGCCGCGATTCTCGGGTCGGCCGCGGTCGACGCGGCCGACCACCCGGGCCTGGCCGTCTACAGGGAGCACTGCGCCCGCTGCCACGGCGACACCGGGTCGGGCACGAAGGACGTGCCCGACCCGCTCCTGGGCGAACGCTCCATCAACCAGCTCGCCGCCTACATCGACGAGACCATGCCGGAGGACGACCCCTCGAAGGTCACGGGAGAGGCGGCGCGGCAGGTGGCCGAGTACATCCACGGGGCGTTCTATTCACCCGTGGCCCGCGACCGCAACCGGCCCGCCCGCGTCGAACTCTCACGGCTCACGGTGAGGCAGTATCGCAACACTGTCGCCGACCTCGTCGCGAGCTTCCGGGGCCGGGGGCCCGGCGTCGATGGCAGGCGCGGCCTGCACGCCGAATACTTCAGGACCCGCGACTTCAACCGCGGCACGAGTCTCGTCTACGAGCAGGTCGATCCGCAGGTGGACTTCGACTTCGGCCTCGAGGGGCCCGACCCCGAGCGGTTCGAGCCGAATCGGTTCGCGATCCGCTGGACGGGCTCGATCGTTCCACCCGAGACGGGCCACTACGAATTCGTGGTCCGCACGGCCCACTCGGCGAAGCTCGCACTGAACACCGCCTGGTACGAGCCGCCGCTCATCGACGCCTCAGTGAAGTCGGGCGACGAGACCGAATATCGGGGCACGATCTTCCTTCTCGGAGGCCGCGCCTACCCTCTCCGGCTCGAGTTTTCGAAGGCCAATCAGGGCGTGGACAACGTGCGCTACGAACCGCCGACGCACGCCTCGATCCAACTCCTCTGGAAGCCACCGCACGGGGTGCTGGAGACGGTCCCCACGCGGTGTCTGATTCCAGACGACTGCCCGCCCGTATTCGTGCTCACGACACCGTTTCCACCCGACGACAGGTCGATCGGCTACGAACGCGGCACGGCCGTCTCGAAGGACTGGTTCCAGGCGGCCACGGCCGCCGCGAGCGAGACGGCCGGCCATGTGCTCGACCATGCCGAGCATCTCGCCGGCGTGCGGCGCGACGCAGCCGACCGGCGCGAGAAATTGCAGGCGTTCGCGGCGACCTTCGCCGAACGTGCCTTCCGGCGGCCGCTGTCGCCCGACCTGAAGACGCTCGTCGTCGACCGGCCGTTCGCCGACGCACCCGACCTCGATGCGGCCCTCAAACGCACGTTTTTGCTCGTGCTCGGATCGCCACGGTTTCTGTTTCGCGAGCCGGTCGCAGCCGGCCAGTCCGATCCTTTCGGCACAGCGGCCCAACTCTCCTTCGGCCTCTGGGATTCGATCCCCGACCAGCCGCTCTGGAACGCGGCCCAGCGCAACCAGCTGTCGACGCCCGACCAGGTGCGAAAGCAGGCCGAAAGGATGGTCATCGACCGGCGTTCGCAGGCGAAGCTCCGCGACTTTCTCCTCTCCTGGCTGCGGATCGACCACGGTCCGGAACTCGGGAAGGACAGGGCGCTTTATCCGGGCTTCTCGTCGGAGGCGGCCGCCGACCTGCGGACGAGCCTGCTCCTTTCAATCGACGACGTGCTCGTCGGCGCCGGGACAGGCCATGCCGACTTCCGCCGGCTGTTCACCACCGAGGAGGTTTGGATCAACGGCCGGCTGGCGCCGCTCTACGGCGCGAAGCTCGCCGCCGACGCCCCTTTCAAGCCCGTTCGCCTCGATGATGGCCGGCGGGCCGGCGTGCTCTCGCATCCCTACATGATGAGCGTGCTCTCCTACACGTCCGCCACCTCCCCCATCCACCGTGGCGTGTTCCTCGCCCGCAGCGTGCTCGGCAACGTGCTCAAGCCGCCCGAGGAGGCGGTGGCCCCGCTCGCCCCTGAAGAACATCCCGACCTGACCACGCGGGAGCGGGTGGCACTCCAGACGAGTGCCGTCGCCTGCCAGACCTGCCACACGATGATCAATCCGCTCGGGTTCGCGCTCGAGGAGTTCGACGCGATCGGTCGCCACCGTGTCGTCGAAACGCTCGGCGGCGTGGAAAAGCCGGTCGACGCCTCGGGCTCGTACCTGCCGCGGGACGGCAGCGAGGCCACGTTCAAGGGTGCCCGCGAACTCGCCGCCTATCTCGTCTGCAGCCACGACGCCCAGGAGGCATTCGTACAGAGCCTGTTCCACGCCGTCGTGAAGCAGCCCGTGCGCGCCTGGGGCCCGGACGCCCTCGAAAACCTGCGTGCCTCGTTCGAGGCGGGCGGATTCGATATCCGACGGCTGGTGGTCGATATCATGGTGGTGGCCGCGACGCAGCCACGGGTCGACCTCGCCCGCGTCCAGCCCGCTGCCCGCCCGCCGGAATCCGTGCCGTGACGACGCCCCCGCTTTCCCGCCGTGATCTGCTGCGCCGGCTCGGCGTGAGTACCGCGGTGCTGCCATTCATCGGCAACCTGCCGAGCCTCGCCCTCGCCGACCCCGCCGGGCCAAAGCGCCGGCTCGTCATCGTATTCAGCCCCGACGGCGTCGTGAAGAAAAACTTCTGGCCGACGGTCGCCGGGCCGTTCCTGACCCCCGGCCCGGTGCGGGTGCCCGCGGAACTGCCGCCGATCCTCCAGCCCTTCGAGCCGTTTCGCGATCGCCTGCTCACGCTGCAGGGAGTGCACGACAAGGTGGGTGGCGACGGCGACCGCCACATGCGCGGCATGGGTTGCCTGCTCACGGGCATCGAGCTCTTCCCCGGCAACATCCAGGGGGGCGGCGAGACGCCCGCCGGCTGGTCGAGCGGCCTCTCGATCGATCAGGAGCTCAAGGGCCATCTGCAGTCGCAGCCCGAGACGGCGACTCGCTTCGGCTCGCTCGAATTCGGCGTGCTCGTGCCCAATCGCGCCGACACGTGGACCCGCATGGTCTACGCCGGGCCCAACAAGCCCGTGGCCCCGATCGACGATCCCTACCAGATGTTCCACAAGCTCTACGGCCAGCTGAAGGACCGGGAGAGCATGCAGAGCGTGCTCGACGAACTGCACGAAGACCTCGCGAAGGTCGCCGCCGGCCTGCCCGCGGAGGATCGGCGGATCCTCGACGAGCACACGGCCCTCGTGCGTGACTTCGAGAAGGAACTTGCGGGGAACAGGGCCCCGGTGAACCATGCGGTGCCGGTGCTCGAGCAGGGCATCGTCGAGCAGAACGACCAGATGCCGAAGATCAGCCGGATGCAGATCGAGCTCGTCGTCTCGTCGCTGGCCGCCGACTTCGCCCGCGTGATGACGCTGCAGTTCACGAACTCCGTCGGCCAGCCGCACATGAAGTGGCTCGGCGTCGACGAGGGGCAGCACGAGCTCTCGCACGAGCCGAATTCGAACGAGTCCGCCCAGGAGAAGCTGACGAGGATCAACGCGTGGTACGCCGGCGAGATCGCGCATCTGGCGAAGCGACTCTCCGAGACTCCGGAGCCGGGCGGGGCGGGCTCGCTCCTCGACCACACGACGATCCTGTGGACGAACGAACTCGGCGAGGGCAACTCCCACTCGCTCGACGACATCCCCTGGGTGATGATCGGCAACGGCCTCGGGTTCACGATGGGCCGGGCTCTCCAGTATCCCGGCGTGCCCCACAACCGGCTGCATCTCGCGCTCGCCCACGCGATGGGCCACACCAGCCTCGTGCGGTTCGGCAACCCAGACTACTGCGGCGATGGCCCGCTCACGGGCCTGGCCTGACGGCCCCCGCTCCCCGGAATCGTCGATGAACCCGCTGGATCCCGCCGACCTCGCCCGCACTGCGGCCCGTCTCGCCGCCGCGCGCCGCGTGCTCGTCACGGGACTCGTCGGGGCCTCCGTCGAGGCCGCAGCCGCCGCGTGCGACATCGCCGAGGCGGTGGGGGCCGCCGTCGACTTCGGGCAGGCTGACGTCGATCGGCCCTCCGGGCCCACGATCGCCCGGGCCGGAGCGGTGACGGCGGCGCCGGAGGAGATGCGCGACCGGGCCGATCTCGTGATCCTCTGGAACTGCGATCCGGCACGCTCGCATCACGGGATCGCGGCGCTCGTATCGCCCCGGGCCACGATCATCCGGATGCCGCCGGCTGGCGCGGATGCCCTCACCGCCGCCCGGATGCTCCACCACATGGTGCGCTCCGGCACGCCACCCGACCTGGATGCCCCGTGGACCGCGGACTGTGCCGCCACACGGGATGCCATCGTGCGCGCCGCGTGCGTGGCGGTCGTCACCGACGACTCCGCCGACCCACTGGGCATCGAGCCGTGGGCCATCACGCACCTCGTCCGCGAGATCGCCCACCACAAGCCGGCGTTCGAGATTCCACTGCGTGCCGCCGACCACTCCGCGGCGGCGGCGGTATGCACCTGGAGATATGGGGCCGCGGGGGCGATCGCCCGCGCCGATCGCGACGGTGGAAGATTCCTGCCCGCCGAGGCATCCGCCCGACGGATCATCGGGCGGGGCGAAGTCGATTGCGTGCTCGCCGTCGGCCGGGTCGTCGACGAAGTCGAGGAGGCGATCGCTCGGCGCTGCGACGGTCTGGAGGTATTCCGCGTGCCCGCCGACCCGGAGCCGCTCGGGGTCTTGCTGGCGGCGGTGGAGAGCCGGCCGACCGGGGGGCTGCGATGAGCTCATCGCACCGTATCGTCGTGCGCGGCGGCACGATCCACGATCCTGCCAACGACCGTGACGGCCTTGTCGCCGACATCTGGATCGAGGACGGCGTGATCGTCGGCCGGCCGGCCGATCCGGCGGCGTTCGCGATCGTCGATGCCGCCGGGCTCGTCGTGATGCCGGGCGGCGTCGATCTCCACAGCCATGTCGCCGGCCCGAAGGTGAACGCAGGTCGGCGGATCGCGCCCCACCTCGCCCGTCACCGCGCTTCGGGCCCGGCCGCCGTGCCCACGATCCACGCCACCGGAGCCCTCTACGCCGCTCTCGGCTACACGACCGTGTTCGACGCCGCGATCGCCACCGGCGCGGCGGAGATCGCCCACGCCGAGCTCGCGGAGCTGCCCATTCTCGACAAGGGCATCTACCTCCTCGCTGCCGACGATGCCGACATGCTCGATGCCCTCGCA